>NZ_JASDCY010000018.1:0-44723 GCF_030407675.1 Kocuria sp. APC 4018
CGGTGGCCAGGATCGAGCGGGAGTGCGGCAGCGGCGTCGTCGTCAGCGGGGAGCTGGAGCGGCGGGCCGTGGCCCACGACGCCTCTCACTACCTGCTGCAGCCCCGCGCGGTGCTGCGTCCGCGGGACGAGTCCGAGGTGGGGCGCATCTTCGCGGCCGCCGCGGAGGCGGGCGCGGGGCTGACGCTGCGCTCGGGCGGCACGTCCCTGTCCGGGCAGGCCGTCACGGACCAGCTGCTCGTGGACGTGCGCCGGCACTTCAAGGCCGTGGAGGTCCTGGACCAGGGCGCCCGCGTGCGCGTCCAGCCGGGCGTCACCGTGCGCCAGGTCAATGCCCGGCTGGCCCCGCACGGGCGGTCGCTGGGCCCGGATCCGGCGAGCGAGTCGGCGTGCACGCTGGGCGGAGTGGTGGCCAACAACTCCTCCGGGATGGCGTGCGGCACGGAGTTCAACACGTACCGCACCCTGGAGTCCATGGTGCTCGTGCTGCCCTCCGGCACGGTCCTGGACACCGCCGCCCCGGACGCCGCCGAGACGTTGCGGGCGCGCGAGCCCGAGCTGTTCGAGGGCCTGCTCCGGCTGCGGGACCGCGTGCGGGGCAACCCGGAGTCCGTGCGGACCGTGGAGCGGCTGTTCGCCATGAAGAACACCATGGGCTACGGGCTGAACTCTTTCCTGGACCACGAGGACCCCGTGGCGATCCTGGAGCACCTCATGATCGGCTCCGAGGGCACGCTGGGGTTCGTGGCGAGCGCGACCCTGCGCACCGTGCCCGTGCACCCGCACGTGGCCACCGGCCTGCTGGTGTTCCCCACCGTGGTGGCCGCCACGAGCGCGGTGCCGGAGCTGGTGGGCTCGCACTGCGCCACCCTGGAGCTGCTGGACGCCACGTCCCTGGCGGTCTCGCAGCGCACGGGGCTCGCCCCGCCCGCGATCATGGACATCCCCGTGGACCAGCAGGCCGCGCTGCTCGTGGAGTACCAGCACGACACCCCGGACGGTGTGCGGGAGCTGGCGCAGGCGGCGTCGTCCACCTTCGATGCGCTGGAGCTGACCGGGCCCGTGTCCCTGACCACGGACCCCCGCGAGCGCGCGAGCCTGTGGACCGTGCGCAAGGGGCTCTACACCACCGTGGCGGGCAACCGGCCGCAGGGCACCAACGCGCTGCTCGAGGACGTGGTGGTGCCCGTGGACCAGCTGGGCGGCACGTGCGAGCAGCTCACCGGGCTCTTCGACGCCCACGGCTACCGGGACTCCGTGATCTTCGGCCATGCCAAGGACGGCAACGTCCACTTCATGCTCAACGAGCAGTTCGACGACCCCGCCCAGCTGGAGCGCTACGAGCGCTTCACCGAGGAGATGGTGGACCTGGTGCTCGGCCGCGGGGGCTCGCTGAAGGCGGAGCACGGCACCGGGCGCATCATGGCGCCGTTCGTGCGGCGGCAGTACGGGGACGAGCTGCACTCCGTGATGGTGGAGCTCAAGGCCCTGATCGACCCCGGGAACCGCTTCAACCCCGGCGTGATCCTCACCGAGGACCCGCGTGCGTACCTGCGGGACCTCAAGACCGCCCCGCCCGTGGAGTCCGAGGTGGACCGCTGCGTGGAGTGCGGCTACTGCGAGCCGGTGTGCCCGTCCCAGGACCTCACGCTCACGCCGCGCCAGCGCATCGTGGGCCGCAGGGAGATCGCCCGGGCCGAGGAGCGCGGGGACACCGCCCTGGCCGCACGGCTGCGCCGCGAGTACGACTACGCCGGGCTGCAGACGTGCGCGGTGGACGGCATGTGCGTCACGGCGTGCCCCGTGCACATCAACACGGGTGACCTGGTGCGCCGGCTGCGCGCGGAGAACCACTCCACGGTCGCGGACCTCGCGTGGGGGGCCGCCGCGCGCTCGTGGGCCGCGACCTCTGCGGGGGCGTCCTTCGCCCTCACGCTGGCCTCGCGCATGCCCGCCGCGCTGCCCGCCTCTGCGACCCGCGCGGCCCGCGCCGTGCTCGGCGCGGACACGGTCCCCCGCTACAACGCCACGCTCCCGGCGGGTGGCGGCAACCGCTCCCGGTTGACGACGCCGCCCGCGCCCTCCCCTGCCGAGCGACCGTCCCGAGGGGCTGCGGGCACCCCGGGCACGAGTGCCGTGGGAACGGGTGCGGCGGAACCGGGGGCGACGGCTGCCCGCGGTGACACCGCGGCGTCGGCCTCCGCGCAGCACCATCCCGTCCGAGCCGTGTTCTTCCCCGCGTGCATCGGGGCGATGTTCGGCACGGTGACCGGGGAGGGCCCCTCGGCCTCCGAGGCGTTCCTGCGGCTGTGCGAGCGCGCCGGTGTGGCCGTGCGGATCCCGGAGGGCATCGACTCGGCCTGCTGCGGCACCCCGTGGAAGTCCAAGGGCCTGCCCACCGGCTACGCCACGATGACCGAGCGGACCCTCGGGATGCTGTGGGAAGCCTCCGAGCAGGGGCGGCTGCCGGTGGTGTGCGATGCGGCGTCCTGCACCGAGGGGCTCGAGACCATGCGGGAGCTGGCCACGGACCATCCCGTGTACCGCGAGCTCCGCTTCGTGGACGCCGTGACCTTCACCGCCGAGCACGTGCTGCCCGGCCTGGACCGAAAAGCACGCCTGGAGACCCTGGCCGTGCACCCCACGTGCTCGTCCGTGCACCTGGGCGCCACCGAAGACCTCATGCGGGTGGCCCGGGCGTGCGCCCGGGAGGTCACCGTGCCCGTGGACTGGGGCTGCTGCGGCTACGCCGGGGACCGCGGGATGCTGCACCCGGAGCTCACGGCGTCCGCCACGCGGCGCGAGGCCGCGGAGGTGCGGGCCGGTGATTTCGATGCATATGCATCGTTGAACCGGACGTGCGAGCAGGCCCTCACGGAGGCCACGGGCCGGCCCTACGAGCACGTGCTGCAGGTCCTGGAGCGAGTCACCCGCTGAGCCGGACGGACGCGGCTCAGCCCCGCGGCGGCGTCGTGCCCGGATCCGGGACACCCCGTGCCGCGGCGCGCGCCACCGGGACCGCGGAGGCCGCGCACACCAGCACGCCGAAGAGCAGGCACCACACGAAGCCCGTGGTGGGCTCCACCCCGGCCCAGCGGGCCACGGCCGGCGCCACGAGCGACAGCACGAACGGCACCGCGAAACCCGTGTAGGTGAGGGTGTAGAACACGCCGATGAGCGCCCCAAGCTCGTGCGGGCGGGCCATGAGCTCCACCTCGCGCAGCCCGGCCACCATCATGAACCCGTAGCTCACGCCCAGCACCACGGCCGTGGGAACCGCGAGCCAGCTCGAGTGCCAGGTCACCGTCAGCGCGCCGAGGACCAGGCCCACGCTCGCCGCGCCGAGCCCGGTGACGGACAGCGGGAGCCACCCGTGGCGCGCGAGCCGCGCCGCGAGCGGCTGCACCAGCACGCCCGTGAACATCACGGCAGCGGCCACGACGCCCAGGTAGGCCACGGGCCAGCGCACGGTGCTGAGCAGGAAGGACGGGATGCTCGCAAAGGCAATCGTCGCCGTGCCGAACACCCACGGCGCCCATGCCGCGACCACCCAGAAGAACCGGGACGTGCGCGCCACGGCAGGAACCAGGGGCCGTGACGGGCGCGGGCCGCTCGCGGGTGGCTGCGTCTCGGGGACGTTCCACACGAGCACCGCGGCCACCACGGTGAGGACCACGTGCACCACGAACGGGGTGACCTGCGGCGCGGGCAGGAACTGCGCGAGCAGCCCGGCCGCGAGCGGCCCGGCACCGAAGCCCGCGGAGAGCACCACGGTGGCCCGCCGGGGTCCGGCACCCGGGCGGTCGGTGCTCAGCTGCTTGACCCACGCGGACCCGGACGCCATGGCCATCCCCACGCCGAAGCCCATGATCCAGCGGCCCGGGTACAGCAGCCAGTCCGTGGTGTGGGACGCCGCCGCGAGCACCAGGGACGCCACGAGGACCACCGCGAGCGCGGGGCGCATCACGGCGCGCCGGCCCCGGTGGTCGGAGACCGGGCCGAGCACGAGCAGCGCAGGCACGAGGCCCGCCGCGTAGATCCCGAGCATCCCGGTCACGAAGGACTCGCTGAGCCCGTCCTGCGAGCGGTAGACCTCGAGCATCGGGGCGAAAAGGTTGGCACCGAACCCCACGGTGAACATGGCCGTGCCCACGCGCCACCACGTGCGAGGGGTGACGGCCGTCACGGCGGGGTTCTCCATACCAGCGAGGCTACCGGGGCGGCGCGGGGAAATTTCACATTCTCCGGACCCTGACGCTATGCTGAAGCAGTTGTTCGCGGGTTCGCCCGTGCAACTTCCGGGATGTGGCGCAGCTTGGTAGCGCGCGTCGTTCGGGACGACGAGGTCGCAGGTTCAAATCCTGTCATCCCGACCGAAATCCCCTTGCTCCTCCGCAACCGGAGCAAGGGGATTTTTTTCATGCCCGCCCCCCGCGCGTCGGGGCTCCGTGGTGGAATCGGGGCATGACCTCCGCACCCCGTTCCCGCCCGTTCGCCCAGGTGGACGTGTTCTCCGCCGAGCCCTTCCGGGGCAATCCCGTGGCCGTCGTCCTGGACGGCGCGGACCTCACGGACGAGCAGATGGCACGGTTCGCGAACTGGACCAACCTCTCCGAGACCACGTTCGTGCTGCCGCCCACCTCCCCCGACGCGGACTACCGGCTGCGCATCTTCACGCCCGACCGCGAGCTGCCGTTCGCGGGCCACCCCACCCTGGGCTCGGCCCGCGCGTGGCTCGCGGCGGGAAACACGCCGCGCGGTGACGTCATCGTCCAGGAGTGCGCCACGGGCCTGGTCCGCGTCCACACGTCCAACGACGACGCCGCCCTCGCCTTCGAGGCCCCGCCCACCCTCCGCTCGGGGGACCTCGCACCGAACGTGCTGGAGCCGATCACCACCGGGCTGGGCCTGCACCCGGACCAGGTGGTGGCGCACCAGTGGGTGGACAACGGACCGGGGTGGGCCGCGCTGCTGCTCAGCTCCGCGGACGAGGTGCTCGCACTGGAACCCACCTTCGCCGCACTCGGTGCGCACAAGGTGGGAGTGCTCGGCCCCGCCCCCGACAGCGCGGAGCACCGCTTCGAGGTGCGCGCGTTCGTGCCCGGGGCCACCGGGTACGAGGACCCCGTGACCGGCAGCCTCAACGCGGGTCTCGCGCAGTGGCTCGTGCGGACCGGCCGCGCCCCGCAGGACTACACCGCACGTCAGGGCACCCGGATGGGTCGTCGAGGGCTGGTCCGCGTGAGCGCGGATGCGACGGGTGCCGTGCGCGTGGGTGGGCACTGCACGGTGTGCGTCTCGGGGAGCGTGGTCCTGTGAGCACCCGGCTGCACGTGGTCTTCGACGGCCGGTGCGGTTTCTGCACCCGCGCGGTGGGCTGGGTGGAACACCTGGACCGCCACGGACGGATCGAGCTGCACGCGTGGCAGCACCCGGGCGTGCCGGAGCGCTTCGGCCTGACCCCGCAGCAGTGCGACGCCTCGGTCTGGGCGGTCCCCGCCGGGCCCGGGGACCCGCAGGGCGACGGCGGGCTCGCGGTGAGCGGTGCCCGAGCAGTTGCGAGCATCCTTGACACAGCCCTGGGCACACGCTTCTTCGGCGCGCTCTACGGGCTGCCGCTGGTGGCCCGCACCCAGGAGGCCGTCTACCGCTGGGTGGCCGCTCACCGAGGACGCTTTCCGGGCGTCACCCCGTGGTGCGAGCAGCATCCCGGGCAGTGCGGTGCCGTTCGCTGACCGGCGCCTCCCCCGTCAGGCGGGCAGCGCGTCCCGGAGTTCGCGCGCGGCGGCGGTGACATCGGTGGCCTCGGTGACCGCCCGCACCACCACGATGCGCGAGGCCCCGGTGCCGAGCACGGCGGGGAGCCGGGCGGCGTCGACACCCCCGATCGCGAAGAACGGCGTGTCCCCGGCGTGCTCCGCGGCGTAGCGGGGCAGCTCCAGGCCCACCGCGGCCCGTCCCGGTTTGGTGGGGGTCTCCCAGACCGGTCCGGTGCAGAAGTAGTCGAGCCCGGGATCCGCGAGCGCGGCATCCACCTGGGCGGGCGAGTGGCACGAGCGGCCGAGCACCACGTCAGGACCCAGCACCGTGCGGGCCTGCTGCGTGGTGAGATCCCCCTGGCCCACGTGGAACACGTCCGCGCCGGTCAGCAGGGCCACGTCCGCGCGGTCGTTCACCGCAAAGAGCTTGCCGTGCTCACGGGCAACCTCAGCGAGCACCCCGATGGCCTCGATCTCCGCGGCCGCCTCGAGCGTCTTGTCCCGCAGCTGGATGATGTCCGTCCCGCCCGCGTATGCGGCGTGCAGGAACTCCCGCAGGTCACCGCGTTCCCGTCGTGCGGTCACGCACACGTAGAGCCGCGTGTCCCGCAGCTTCTCGCGGCGTCGTCGTCCCTGGTCCTCGATCTGTGCCATGCCGCCATCGTGGCACGAACCGGCACAGGGCGCGCGGCGAGCGATCTGCTCCCCGCGAATTCCCCGGGGACGGGGGCCACGGGGAGGACTAGACTGGCGGCGTCGTCCGGCCGCCCTGCATCGTGCCGCCCGACGAGTTCCACGGGAGCCCGCACCCGTCCGCACGGACCACCGCAGCGGGCTGAGAGGGCGTGAGCCGCCGACCGGTCACCTGACGCGGATCATGCCGCCGGAGGGAGGAAGAGATGCCCGAGAACACGCCCGCCCACGTGGTGGTGGCCGGGGCCGGTCTGATCGGCCTGGCCACAGCGCTCGAACTGCGACGCCGCGGGGTTGCCGTCACCGTGGCCGACCCCCAGCCCGCGTGGGGCGCCACACGTGCCGCGGCGGGGATGCTGGCACCCGTCGCGGAGACCCAGTACGGCCAGGAGCGGCTCTACCCCCTGATGCGCGCGTCCGCCGAGGAGTACCCCGGCTTCGTGGAGCGGGTGGCCGCGGCCACGGGACTCGCCACGGGATACCGCACGGAGGAGACGCTGGTGGTCGCCGCCGACGCCGCGGACGCCCGGTCCCTCTCCGACCTCGCCTCCCACCAGATCGCCTCGGGCATGGACGTGGAGGAGATCTCCACGCGCGAGGCCCGCTCCATGGAACCCGCGCTCGCCCCCAGGCTCGGGGGTGCCGTGCGCATCGTCTCCGACCGTCAGGTGGACCCGCGGATGCTGGCCGCCGCCATGGTCGAGGCCCTCAACGCACCGCACGCCGAGACGCTCGCGGGCGCCGCGGATGCCGGCCCGGTCACCTGGCTGACCCACCGGGTGGAGTCGGTGCAGGTGCCCCGCAAGGGCCCCCGCAGGGTGGAGGGTGTGCTCCTGGACAACGGCGAACGGATCCCCGCGGACGCGGTGGTGGTGGCCTCGGGGCTCACGGCCAACACCATGGGCGGGCTGCCCGAGGACCTGGAGCTGCGGCTGCGACCCGTGTTCGGTGACATCCTGCGGCTGCGCGTCCCCGACTCCGTGCTGGGACCCGGTGAGGAGCACCTGCTGACCCGCACGGTGCGCGCCCAGGTCATGGGCCGCCCGGTCTACATGGTCCCGCGCGTGGACCGCACACTGGTGGTCGGTGCCACCAACCGCGAGGACGGCCGGGAGTCGGTGCTGGCCGGAGGCGTCCACCAGCTCCTGCGGGACGCCCGCGCGGTGGTTCCCGCGATCGACGACTGCGACGTCCTGGAGATGATGGCCCGGGCCCGCCCGGGCACCCCGGACGACCTCCCCTACCTCGGAACCACCTCCGTGGCCGGGCTGGTGATCAGCACCGGGCACTTCCGCCACGGCATCCTGCTGACCCCCGTGGCCTCCCGTCTCGCGGCGGAACTCGTGACCGGGGTTCTGGATCCCGAGGTGGACCACCAGCGGGACGTGGAGTTCCTCGCCGCCACGGATCCGGGGCGCCACTCCCGCCCGAACGACGACCTGCACGACACCACCGACTTCTCGGGAGGACTCGCATGAGCGCCCCTGCACCGCACACACCAGAGGCCGGCGCCGAGCCCGGTTCTCCGGACCCCGGGCGACCGGTGCCCGCCACTGGCGAGCCCCACGCGCCGCGGCAGGACGTCGGTCCGGGCACCGCGAGCATCAACGGCTCCCCGGTGGAGGTCCACGAGGGGTTCACCCTCACCGATGCGGTGGCACAGCTGACAGGCCGGGAGATCACGCCGCAGGGCACCGCCGCGGACGGGCACCCCCTGGGGATCGCCGTGGCCGTGGACGACACCGTGGTCCCCCGCTCCCTGTGGGCCACCACCTCCGTGGCACCGGGGCAGTCCGTGGAGGTCGTCACCGCGGTGCAGGGAGGCTGAGCATGACGGACAAGGATCTGGGCACAGCGCCGCTGACGGTGGCCGGGGTGGAGCTGACCTCACGGCTCATCATGGGCACCGGCGGTCTCACGGACCTCGCCATGCTCGAGCGCGCCCTGCTGGCCTCCGGCACCGAGCTGACCACGGTGGCCCTGCGTCGCTTCTCCCCCGGCCCGTCGCGGCCGGGTGCCGCCTCCGTTCCCGGTGGCTCCGGAGCGGGGGTGGACGGAGGCGGCCCGCGCGGAACGGGAGCCACCGGTGGGACGGGTGCGGCGGCGTCGTCGTCGGGGGCCCCGCAGGACAGCCTGTACGGAATCCTGCGCCGCCACGGCATCCGGGTGCTGCCGAACACCGCCGGGTGCTACACGGCCCGGGACGCGCTGCTGACCGCAGAGCTCGGACGCGAAGCGCTGGAGACGGACTGGGTCAAGCTGGAGATCATCTCCGACGAGGACACCCTGCTGCCGGACGGCGTGGAGCTGCTGGACGCCACCGAGAAGCTCGTGCGGCGCGGCTTCAAGGTTTTCGCGTACACGTCCGACGACCCCGTGCTCGCGCTGCGCCTCGAGGACGCCGGGGCCAGCGCCGTGATGCCCCTGGGTGCGCCGATCGGCACGGGACTAGGCGTCCTGAACCCCCACAACATCGAGCTGATCGCCTCGCGTGCCGGCGTGCCCGTGGTGCTGGACGCCGGCATCGGCACGGCGTCCGAGGCGGCGCTGGCCATGGAGCTCGGGTGCGACGCCGTGCTGCTCGCCTCTGCGGTGACCCGCGCCCAGGACCCGGTGGCCATGGCCCACGCCATGAAGCACGCCGTGCAGGCTGGTCTGCTCGCGCGCGGCGCGGGACGGATCGCACGTCGCACCCACGCTCTGGCGTCCTCGCCCATGGCCGGGCGGATCGGCGCGGGCGAGGACGCTCCCCGCGGGGACTGGCCCGCCCGGTCCGTGGCCGAGGCCGCGGGGGACGTCACCCGATGAGTGCTCCCTCCCCGTTCGACCCCCTGGTGGAACCGGCCGCAGATCTCACCCGCGAGGAGCTCGAACGGTACTCGCGCCACCTCACGCTCACGCAGTTCGGCCCGGAGGGACAGCGTCGGCTCAAGAACGCGCGCGTGCTCGTGGTCGGCGCCGGCGGCCTGGGCGCACCCGCACTGCAGTACCTTGCGGCCGCCGGTGTGGGAACCCTGGGCGTCGTGGACGACGACGTCGTGTCCGTCTCCAACCTGCAGCGCCAGGTGATCCACACTGTGGGGGACGTGGGACGGCCCAAGGTGGACTCCGCCGCGGACGCCGTAGCCCGTCTCAACCCGCTGGTCACCGTGCGGACCCACGACACCCGGCTCAGCACCGAGAACGCCCTGGAGATCCTCGGGCAGTACGACCTGGTGCTGGACGGCGCGGACAACTTCGCCACGCGCTACCTCGTGGCGGACGCCGCCGAGCTCACCGGCATCCCCGTGGTGTGGGGCTCCATCCTGCGCTTCGACGGCCAGGTCTCGGTGTTCTGGGCGGGCCACGGACCGGTGTACCGGGACCTCTACCCCGAGGCTCCCCCGGCGGGCTCCGTGCCCTCGTGCGCGGAGGGCGGGGTGCTGGGCGTGCTGCCCGCGACCATCGGCTCCGTGATGGCCACCGAGGCCCTGAAACTCCTCACCGGCCTGGGCACGCCCCTCGTGGGCCGGGTCCTCGTCCACAACGCGCTCGCCCAGACGTGGCGCACCCTCACCGTCCTGCCGGACCCGGAGCGCAAGCCCGTCACCGACCTCTCGCAAGTCTTCGTGGCGTGCGGCCTTCCCTCCCCCGGCGACGGCGCGGCGGACCGCGGGGACGTCTCGCCCGCTGCCCCCGAGGCCGGGGTGGGCACCCCGCCGGCCGGACCGAGCGCCGTCGAGACCGTGGACGCCACCGAACTCGCCCGGCTGCTGGAGGCCCGCGAGCGCGGCGAGACCGCCTTCACGCTCGTGGACGTGCGCGAGGACTGGGAGCGGCAGCTCGTGTCCATCCCCGGATCCGTGCCGGTGCCCCTGGACCGGCTGCTCACCGACGGCGTGCGGGCGCTGCCCGCGGGCACCGAGGGGGACGTGGTCCTGCACTGCAAGGCCGGGGTGCGCTCCGCGCAGGCCCTCGCGGCCCTGCGCGCCGACTACGCCCTGCGGGAGGACAACCTCAAGCACCTGGACGGTGGCATCCTCGCGTGGATCGAGGACGTGGACCCCTCGCAGCCGCGCTACTGAGCAGTGCAAGAGCCACGCGCCGCGAGCGCCTCGAGCCCCTCCCGCACCTCACCCGCCTGGCGCACCGTCAGCACCGCCCTCCTCCACGCAGAAAAAAGTGCAGATATTGCCATCTACCGGTTGGTAGATGGCAATATCTGCACTTAATCCCTCAGGGGTGAACCTGGGCATCAGCCCGTGGGTGGGTGGTCTCCGAGGCGGGTCCCCGGGGCGCCGCTGCGCGGGCCCGTCGAGCGGTCAGACCCTCAGCCCAGCAGGATCACGTCCAGCGTGCGCGGCCCGTGGACACCCTCCACGCGCTCGAGCTCGATGTCCGACGTGGCGGACGGTCCCGAGATCATGGTGGTGGGCGCGGTGGGTTCCACCCGGGCCATGGCCTCGGGGATCAGCTCCACCACGGAGTCCAGCGGCACGATGCAGATGTGGTGGTCCGGCACCAGCGTGATGGCGCGGCGCCCCTCGTCCGGGCGCCCGGACAGGAAGATGGTGCCCGTCTGCGCGCAGGACACCGTGGAGGAGGTCACCACGGCATCCACCCGGTTGAGGTCCCGCACGGTCAGTGCGGAGGCCTTGCGGCCGTCGTTGGGATCCACGATGGCCCGGCGCGCCGCGGTCTCCTCCGGCAGCAGCGCGGTGTCCAGCCCCTCGGGGATCACGTAGCGCGCGGACGCCCCCAGCTGCGTGGCAATCCGCTGCGCCACCGTCTGAGCCGTCTCCCGGTACACATTGGCCTTGTAGTCCAGCAGCCGGTCCTCGAGCATGTCCACGATCTCGTCCCGCGAGAGCTCCGAGGTGTGCCGGTAGTCCCGGGGGACCTCGGGCGCCTGCGGGTGGTCGGAGAGCGCACCGTGCAGCCGCTCCAGGATCTCGGTCTTGGCGTCCGCGCTCATGCCTGCTCTCCGTTCTGGTCCCCGCGCTCGGCGTGGCCGTTGGGGGCGTCGATGTTGTCCTCGTGCGGATCGCCCGTGGCCTCCCGCTGGCCCCCGGCTGCGGCATCGGGACCGGCACCCGGGGTGGCGGCGTCGTCGCCCGTGCCGGCGGCGGTCTCCGCCACGCGCGAGGCCTTGGCCGCGTCCTCGGCCGCGGGAGCGCCCGGGATGGCCGACGCCGCCGCGCTGTCCTCCGCGCGTTCGTCACCGCTGCGCTGCAGGCCGGACCCCGCCGGGACACCGTCGCGTGCGAGGCGCTCGTCGGTCTCCCCCTCGTGCTTCTTCCACCAGTTGCGGAAGGACTCCTTGGGCGGTTCGGGGATGTCCCGCTCGTCGGTCCAGCCGCCCACCATGCCGGGCAGCCAGCCGATGGCGTGGTCGCGGCCCGCCACCAGTCGGCCCATGGGCAGCCCGCGCTCGGCGAGGGACATCCGCTGACCGGAGGACATCACGAAGGACGCGCCCTTCATCATGGCGTCCATCTGCGTGGGCAGTCCTCGGGAGAGGAGGGCCCGGCGCATCCGGCGCCCGGCGCGGCGCGCCCGCGAGCCCAGCTGGGACAGGGATCCCTCGGAGGGCGCAGAGTCCTGACCGCCCTGACCCTCGTCCGCGGTGAGGGACTTCTCCTCGCGCCAGTCATCGGCGCCACCCACGGCCGGGTCCTCGGTGGCGGGAGCCGGTTCGGCCCGGTCCACGCGCTGACCGTGCTGGGTGCGGATGTCCTCGTCCCGCAGGTGCACCAGGATGTCCGGGATGTTGATCTTCACGGGACACACCTGGTAGCACGCACCGCACAGCGAGGACGCGTAGGGCAGGGAGGCGTTCTTCTCGGACGTGATGCCCGTGAGCTGCGGCGAGAGGATCGCCCCGATGGGACCGGGGTAGGTGGAGCCGTAGGAGTGGCCACCCGCGTGCTCGTACACCGGGCACACGTTCAGGCACGCGGAGCAGCGGATGCAGTGCAGCGCGGAGCGCCCCTTGGGGTCCGAGAGCACGGCGGAGCGGCCGTTGTCCAGCAGCACCACGTGGAAGTTCTTGGGGCCGTCCCCCGGGGTCACGCCCGTCCACAGGGAGGTGTACGGGTTCATGCGCTCACCCGTGGAGGAGCGCGGGAGGAGCTGGAAGAACACCTCGAGGTCCTGGTAGGTGGGCAGCAGCTTCTCGATGCCCATCACGGTGATGAGCGTCTCGGGGAGGGTGAGGCACATGCGGCCGTTGCCCTCGGACTCCACCACGGACAGGGTGCCGGTGTCCGCGATGCCGAAGTTCGCACCGCTGATGGCCACCTTGGTGGTCAGGAACTTCTCCCGCAGGTGCTGCCGCGCCGCCTCCGCGAGGACTCGGGGCTCGCTCGTGAGCTCGTCCGTGACACCGGGCATCTCGCGGCTGAAGATCTCGCGAATCTCCTCGCGGTTCTTGTGGATCGCGGGCACCAGGATGTGCGAGGGCTTGTCCCGCCCCAGCTGCACGATGAGCTCGGCCAGGTCCGTCTCCGTGGCGGTGATCCCGTGCTCGGAGAGGTGCTCGTCCAGCCCGATCTCCTGGGTGGCCATGGACTTCACCTTGATGACGTCGGTGGTGTCCTGCTCCTGGACCAGGCGGGTCACGATGGCGTTCGCCTCGTCCGCGTCCCGGGCCCAGTGGACGACGCCGCCGCGTGCCGTCACGTTCGCCTCGAACTGCTCGAGCAGCTCCGGCAGCCGCGCCATCACGGTCTCCTTGATGGCGGAGCCGGCGTCGCGCAGCTCGCTCCAGTCCGGAACCTCCCCCACCACGCCGGCGCGCTTGGCGCGGATGGTGTGGGTGGCGTGCCGGATGTTGGCCCGCATCTGCTCGTTCTGCAGCTCCTTCTTGGCGGCCTTGGGGAACGCCACCTGCGCGTGCAGGTTGCCCTGCCCGTGCACGGGGCGCACGGACGGCATGCCGAGGGACGTGACGCTCATCGAGTTGCTCCTGCGGTGGTGGCCGCGCTCGTCGAACGACGGCCGGGCTGGGGGATGGACAGCTCCACGGGGCCCTCCACGTGCAGCGGGTTGGACCGGGTGGACGCGAGGATCTCCGCGAAGTGGACGGTCTGGATGTCCACCTTGCGCTTGGAGGCGGCTCCGCCCAGGTGCATCAGGCAGGAGGCGTCCCCGCCGGTGCACAGGGAGGCGCCGGAGCCGCGGATGTTGTGGAGCTTGGCGTCCGCCATGGCACCGGAGACGTCCGGGTTTTTGAAGGAGAAGGTGCCGCCGAAGCCGCAGCACTCCTCGGCGTCCGGCAGCTCGTGGAACTCGATGTCCGCCACGGAGCGCACGAGATCCTTCTGGCGGTCCCCGAGACCCAGCAGCCGCATGCCGTGGCACGAGGGGTGGTACGTCACGGGGTGCGGGAAGTAGGAGCCCAGCTGCTCGGCGGCGTCGGTCACACCCAGCACGTCCACGAGCAGCTCGGAGAGCTCGTACGTGTTCCCGGCGACCATCTCGGCGTCCTCCGCCAGGGCGTCCTCACCGCACTCGCGGGCGACCATGGGCTGCTGGTGGCCCAGGGAGGCCACGCACGATCCGGACGGTGCCACGGCGACGTCGTAGTCCACGCTGGTGAAGGCGCGCACGTGGTTGCGGATGACCGGCACGGCGTCCTGGAAGTACCCGCTGTTGACGTGCATCTGCGAGCAGCAGCCCTGCCCCTGGGGGAACACGACCTCGTGCCCCAGCCGCTCCAGGATCCGC
This sequence comes from Kocuria sp. APC 4018, assembly GCF_030407675.1. Taxonomy (NCBI): domain Bacteria; kingdom Bacillati; phylum Actinomycetota; class Actinomycetes; order Micrococcales; family Micrococcaceae; genus Kocuria; species Kocuria sp. APC 4018. The sequence continues at coordinate 14,159 of NZ_JASDCY010000018.1, forward strand.
ACGGTGGCCAGCGCCACCTTGGGGTACATGGCGTCCACGATGCACGTGGCGAAGAGCGCGATTCTCATGTGTGTGGTCTCCCAACCGTCTGCGCCGGTCATGCTGTGCCCCGGTCCATCTCTGTGGCCAGACCAGGCTACGCCCGTGAGTCCGGTCACAACAACGCGCAACCCACCCCGGGACACTTCGCCGGAGGGGCGCATGGGGCCCACGCCCGCGGGTGCGCGACTCCTTCACCGTGTGACATGGATCATGTACGCTGTGTGGTCGGACCACTATGGTCTGACCACTTATCGTACGACCCGTCCCGGACACGGCGCACACCGCCCCGCCGGGACCGCCCCCTCGATCCGGGAACCACGGTTCCGATCCGGCCCCACCCCTTGGAGAACCCGTGAACACATTCACCGCCGCCACCGATGCCGTGGCGGGCAGCGTGGGCTGGTCAGCCCTGGTCGGCTGCCTGCCCCTGCTGACCTTCTTCGTGATGCTGCTCGCCTTCAAGGCGAGCGCCTACGTGGCGGGTCTGACCTCGCTCGCCGTGGCCCTGCTCGTGGCGGTCTTCGGCTTCGGCATGCCGGCCCACCTCGCCGCGCTGACGGCCACCCAGGGCGCCGTCTACGGCCTGTTCCCCATCGTGTGGATCGTGGTCATGGCCCTGTGGTTCTACCAGGTGACCGTGCTGTCCGGACGCTTCGAGGACCTGCGCACCATCTTCGACACCATCGGCGGCGGCGACCTGCGCATCCAGGCCATGCTGATCGCCTTCTGCTTCGGCGGGCTGCTGGAGGCCCTCGCCGGATTCGGTGCCCCCGTGGCCATCACCGCCACCATGATCCTGGCCCTGGGTCTCAAGCCCCTCAAGACGGCCACCCTGGTCCTGATCGCCAACACCGCCCCCGTGGCCTTCGGCGCCATCGCCATCCCCATCACCACGGCCGGCACCCTGACGGACCTGGACCCCGCGCACATCGGCGCGGTCGTGGGACACCAGGCCCCGTTCTTCGCGTTCGTGGTTCCGTTCTTCCTGCTGATGATCGTCGACGGCGCCCGGGGCCTCAAGCAGGCCTGGCCCGCCGCGCTGGTGGTGGGCGGCAGCTTCGCCGTGGCCCAGTGGTGGTGCGCCACCCACTTCTCCTACGAGCTCACGGACGTGGTGGCCTCGCTGGTGGGCCTCGCGGCCATCGTGGTCCTCATGCGCTTCTGGCGGCCCAAGGGCGCGGAGGAGGTGCGCGCGGACCTGGGCGTCACCCGCCCCGAGAACGCGGCGGTGCTCACGCCGGCACGCGTGTGGATGGCCGTGCTGCCCTACGTGCTCGTGGTGGTGGTCTTCGGGATCGCCAAGCTGTGGACCGCGGGGGTCAGCATCCCCAAGGCCCTGGCCTCCACTGACGTGAAGATCCCCTGGCCCGGCCTGCACGGCCACCTGGTCAACGCCCAGGGGGACCCCATCTCCGGCACCGTCTACACGTTCCAGTGGCTCTCGAGCCCCGGAACGCTGCTGCTGTTCACCGGCCTGGTGGTGGCTGTGGTCTACGCCGTGTTCAACCACCACGGCACGTTCCGCCTGAACATCGGCGACGCCCTGGCGGAGATTGGCCGCTGCTTCTGGAAGATGCGCTTCTCCGCCCTGACCATCATGTCGGTCCTGGCCCTGGCCTACGTCATGAACTTCTCCGGCCAGACCCTGGCGATCGGCACGTTCGTCGCGGGACTCGGCGGGGCGTTCGCCTTCTTCTCCCCCGTGCTCGGCTGGGTGGGCACGGCCGTGACCGGATCGGACACCTCCGCCAACGCCCTGTTCGCCAACCTGCAGAAGACCGCGGCCCTGGGCTCCGGGCTGGACCCGTACCTGATGACCGCGGCGAACACGTCCGGCGGTGTGGTGGGCAAGATGATCTCCCCCCAGTCCCTGGCCATCGCGTCCTCGGCCGTGGGGATGCAGGGCAAGGAGTCGCAGATCTTCCGCTCCGTGCTCCCGTGGTCCCTGGGCATGCTGCTGGCGCTGTGCTGCCTGGTGTTCCTGCAGTCCAACGTGCTCGCGTGGATGCTGCCGGCGGCCTGAGACGGCCGGGTACAGTGAACAGCCTCGGCCCGCCACCGCAGCTCGCGGTGGCGGGCCATCGCACGTCAGGATCCGGGGAGGAACCATGAGCACTGCACCCGCCTACACGGTGGTGCTGGACTGGCTCGAGCAGCAGCTGCGCTCGGGAGGTCTGCGCGTGGGCGACAAGCTGCCCGCCGAGCGCGCCCTGGCCGAGGACTTCGGCATCTCGCGGGCGTCGGTGCGGGAGGCCGTGCGAATCCTCGCGGCCATGGGGCTGGTGCGCACCGCCACCGGATCGGGTCCGCAGTCCGGCGCCACTGTCATCTCGGATCCCTCGGCGGCCCTGGGCTGGGCGCTGCGGATGCACATCGCCACCCGCTCCCTGCCGGTGGCAGACGTGGTGAGCACCCGCATCCTGCTGGAGACGCAGTCGAGCCTGGACGCGGCGTCGTCGGAGACCGGGGAACGGGACCGCGTGCTTGCGGAGGCCGAGCAGATGCTGGACCGCATGGAGGACCCGGAGGTGGGGGACGAGGAGTTCCATGCCCTGGACGCCCAGTTCCACCTGCAACTCGCCTCGCTGGGCGGCAACGTGGTGCTCGAGACGATCATGGCGTCACTGCGGGAGGCCACGATCGGCTACGTCCAGGAGACCGTGGCGGCCACCTCCGACTGGCCGAGCATTCGAGCGCGTTTGCAGGAGCAGCACCGGGAGATCCACCGGGCCACGCGAGCCCGGGACGGGGAGCGTGCTGCACGGCTGCTGCGCGAGCACATCATGTGGTTCTACGGCCACGCGCCGGATGCGGGCCGAGCCACGGAGCAGCCAGCGGGCCACGGTCGCTGAACCGGAGGGAGCAGGGCACAGAAGAACCCCGACGCCCCCTGGTCGGAGGACGCCGGGGCCAGGCTCGTGTCTGCCCTGGACCGCTGACGCAGCGGGGATCCTCGGAGCTGCACGTGAGGTGATCCAGGCCTCACGGAACTCGTTCGGTCACACAGGGGACACGGGGACCCCCGCTGCGAACCCAGCGGCCCGCTCCGTCGGGGATGCGAACGCCGTACAACCGTCCGCCCCTCCGGAGCGCGTGGACATCTCATCCGATGTCCACGAACCACTCTGCCGTACGAGGACCCCGAACCACCATGGCCATTCGGCCAGACTTGTGAACCGAAACTGGGCAGGGACTGTGAGTCAGCGCGGCCCCGGGGTGGAGTCCGCGTCCAGCTCGGGGTGCACGAGACCCCACTGGATGCCGGAGATCAGCACCTGCACCCGGTCCCGCACGGCGAGCTTCTCGCACAGGTGGGACACGTAGGACTTCACGCTGCCGTGGGACACGGTCATCCGCTCCGCGATCTCCGCGTTGTTGAGACCCTTGGCGATCCACTCCAGCGTCTCCTGCTCGCGCGGGGTGAGCTTGGGCGCCCCGGGGTGCGGGCCCGGCGGCGGGGACATGGCCGCCTGGGTCAGGGCCCCACGGCCGCGTCCCCGCCGCACGGAGGGCACGGGGACGTCGCCCAGCACGTTGTTGGCCAGGGAGTTCGCCACGGACGGGGACAGGGCCAGCTCGTCGTCGCGGATGAGGGTCACGGCCGAGACGATGTCGTCGTGCCGGGCGTCCTTGACCAGGTAGCCGGAAGCGCCCGCGCGCAGCGCCGGAACCACGTACTCGAGGGTGGAGAACGTGGTCAGTGCCAGCACCCGGGTGTCCGGGCACTGCGCCACGATCTGGCGTGTGGCCTCGATCCCGTCCATCCCGGGCATGCGGATGTCCATGAGCACCACGTCGGGGGACAGCCGCAGACTCTCCGCGACCGCCTCGGCGCCCTCGGAGGCTTCCCCCACGACCTCGAACCCCGGCTCGGCGCGGAAGAGGTTCGCGAGGGCGTCCCGCATGAGCGGATGGTCGTCCACCAGAAGAAGCCTGCACAAATCCATGAAACGATCATAAACTTGCGCACATGACTCAGCATTCGCAGGATCTCGACGCCGCGGCCTCACCTGCCCGCCGCACCTCTCCTCTCCGCGCGGCCGCTGCCGCCGCCCTCGTGTTCTCCATGCTCTTCGCCTCCGCCGGCCCCGCCCTGGCGGTCTCCTCCGGTGACTCGGTGCGCGGACCGGGCCACGCGCTCTGCCGCTTCTTCCCCATTTACTGCAACCCCCGGTGAGTTCCGCCCCCGCCGTGACGGACGGGGTTCACACCGTACGGACCGGGGGGCTGCCCAGCTGGCTGCGCATCGCCCTGGTGCTGTTCGCCGCCGTGGCGGCCTTCGACGACCTCCACCTCCTGGAGTGGTCGGCGTTGCCTCCCACGACGGCCGCCCTGATCTCGGCGTGGATCGTCCTGAGCTACGGCGCGGTTGCGCTGCTCGCGTGGTCCGCCGCGGCGAGCGCCCTGGCCATCGTCCCCTCCTACGCCCTGTGCCTGGTGCTGGACGAGTACTCCGTGGCCCTGCTGTGCGGCTGCGTGGTGATGGTCGGCGCCGTGGCCATGCTCGGCCGCGCAGCGCTGGTCGCCCACCTTGTCGTGAACGCTGCCTGGGTGGCGGTCACGGCCTGGGTGCTGGAGAGCACGGACTTCTTCTGGGCGCTGGGCATCCCCCTGGGCATCGCCGCGCTGATCGGCGTGGCCGTGCGCTTCTTCCTGGGGCAGTACCGGCTCAACGCCCGCCGGCTCGCCGTCATGGAGGCCACGCACCAGCGCCTGCGCGAGCAGGAGCGGCTGGCCCTGGCGCGCGACCTGCACGACGTGGTGGCCCACGAGCTCACCCTGGTGACCATGCAGGCGGCAGGCTCCCAGCGGCAGACGGACCCCGCCGAGCTGCACCGCACCATCGACACCATGGACGCCGCGGCCCGCTCCGGGCTGACCGAGCTGCGGACGCTGCTGCACATCCTGCGGGACTCCCCCGGCGCGGATGACGCCGGGGAGGCCACCGAGGAGCGGGGCAGCGCCTCGGGCCTGACCACCGGTTCCCTGCACGGCGTGGTCCGGACCCTCGAGTCGAGCCTGAACCAGGCGGGACTGGTGCCGGAGTTCGAGGTGGGAGAGGGCGTGGACGATATCCCCACATCCATCCGCGGCACCGCGGCCCGGGTGCTGCAGGAGGCATCCACCAACATGATCAAGTACGCGCCCGCGGGGTCACCCTGCCTGGTGCGGCTGGGCGTGCAGGACTCTGCCGTGTGCATCCACACCGAGAACCGGGTGTCCCAGGGTGCCGTGGACCCGCAGCGCCACGAACTGGCCTCCGGCTTCGGTCTGCGGGGCATCCGGGAACGCGTGGCCCTGCTGAACGGCCAGGTGGACTACGGCCCGCAGAACCACGTGTGGCACCTGGACGTGCGGATCCCCGCCGCGTGAGCGGACCAGGCGCGGAGCAGACCCGCCGCGGTGAGGCTGCGGTCGAGGCGGTGCGCAGCGTCGTGCTGGGCATCCCGTCCGGGACCGTGCTCAGCTACGGGGACGTGGCCGAGCTGGCGCAGCTCGGAAGCCCCCGGCTGGCGGCGCGCATCATGAGCCTGGGCCAGGCCGGCGAGGACGTGCCGTGGTGGCGCGTGGTGCGGGCCGACGGCACTCTGCCGGACCGGCTGCAGATCGCCGCGCGGGAGCACTACGAGAGCGAGGGAACGGCCCTCAGAACCACCTGCGCGCACTGGGTGCAGGTGGACATGGCCCGCGGCCGCTGGAACGGCTGACGCCGAGGCCCGAGAGACCGACGCCGCTCTCCCTGCCTGCGCGCGGGGCTCAGGCGTCGGCGGGGCCCGTCACCTCGAAGAAGCCGCCGCGGGGGTCGAACGCCCGACCCGTGAGCCGTTCGTAGGCCTCCACGTAGCGTTCGCGCGTCTTGGCCACCACGTCCTCGGGCAGCGCGGGGACCGGCCCGTGGCCGTCCCAGCCGGAGGCGTCCGAACGCAGCCAGTCACGCATGTACTGCTTGTCGAAGGACGGCTGGGAGCGGCCCGGCTTGTAGGTCTCCATGTCCCAGAACCGCGAGGAGTCCGGGGTCAGCACCTCGTCCCCCAGGGTGATGGCCCCGCGGTAGGAGTCCAGGCCGAACTCCACCTTGGTGTCCGCCACGATGATTCCCCGTTCACGGGCGATCCGCTCGGCACGCGTGTAGATCTTCAGGGAGAGCTCCCTCAGCCGGTCCGCCACGGAGTTGCCCACCACGTTGGCCATCTCCCGGTAGGTGATGGGCTCGTCGTGCTCACCCAGCTCGGCCTTGCCCGTGGGCGTGAAAATGGGCTGCTCCAGGCGGTCGCCGTCCTGCAGCCCCTCCGGCAGCTCGATCCCGCACACCGCGCCCGTGGCCCGGTAGTCCTTGAGCCCGGAGCCGGTGAGGTAGCCGCGCACGATGTTCTCCACGGGGAACATCGAGAGGTTCTTGCACACCACGGCGCGCCCGCGCACGGACTCGTGGACGTCCGTGGAGAGGATGTGGTTGGGGATCCCGTCCAGCTGCTGGAACCACCACAGGGACAGCTGCGTGAGGATCGTGCCCTTGTCGGGGATCTCGGTGGGCAACACCTGGTCGAACGCGGAGATCCGGTCGCTCGCGACCACCAGCACGGCGCCCGCGCGGTACTCGGCGTCGTCGTGGATGGCTGCCCCCGTGGCCGCCAGGCGGGACTCGTCCGGGACGTACAGCTCCCGGACCTTGCCCGAGTAGACGTGCTTCCAGCCGGGGATCTCGCGGGGTGTGCCGTGCTCGCTCATGCCTGCTCCTCTGCCGCGTCCGCCGCGGGCCGTCCGTCCACCGCTGGTGCGTGCTCCGCCCCGGGGGACGACGCCGCCGGGGTCACCGGGGTCTCGATCCGCCCCTCGGACGCCGCGAGCGCGATGTCCGTGCGGTAGTGCGATCCGTCCAGGGTGATGTGCTCCATCCCACGATAACCGCGCTCCCGCGCCTGCCGCAGGTCCGCACCGCGGGACACCACGGCGAGCACCCGGCCACCGGCGGAGACCAGCTCACCGGCCTCGTTGCGATCCGTGCCGGCGTGGACCACCCAGGTGTCCGCTTCATGGGCGGCGTCCTCCAGTCCGGTGATCACGTCCCCCTTGCGCGGGGCACCGGGGTAGTTGTGCGCGGCGAGCACGATCGTCACGGACGCCCCGGGCGCCCACTCGAGGGCCCGGTCCTCGTCGAGGCGTCCCCGGGCGGCGTCGAGCAGCAGCTGACCCAGCGGCGTCTGCAGCACGGCCAGGACGGACTGGGTCTCGGGGTCCCCGAAGCGCGCGTTGAACTCGATGACCCGTGTGCCCCGGGAGGTCACGGCCAGACCGCAGTAGAGCACGCCCGTGAACGGGGTGCCGCGGCGTCGCAGCTCGTCCACCACGGGGCGGGCCACGCGGTCCACGACCTCCTGGGTGAACCCCTCGGGCAGCCAGTCCAGCGGCGTGTAGGCGCCCATGCCGCCGGTGTTGGGGCCCTGGTCCCCGTCCCGCACGCGCTTGAAGTCCTGCGCGGGCTGCAGGGGCACCACGTGGGTGCCGTCGCTGAGCACGAAGAGCGAGACCTCGGGGCCGTCCAGGAACTCCTCCACGAGCACCGATCCGCCGGCGTCCAGGCACTCCCGGGCGTGCGCCTCGGCGCGGTCCCGGTCCTCCGTGACCACCACGCCCTTGCCCGCGGCCAGCCCGTCGTCCTTGACCACGTAGGGCGCGCCGAACTCCTCGAACGCCTCGCGCACCCGGGCGAGGTCCGAGGTGGCGACGGCGCGCGCGGTCGGGACACCGGCGGCGGCCATGACCTCCTTGGCGAACGCCTTGGAGCCCTCGATGCGGGCGGCCTCGCGGGACGGGCCGAAGACCGGGATCCCCGCCTCGGTGAGGGCGTCCGCGGCACCGGCCACGAGCGGCGCTTCCGGACCGACCACCACGAGGTCCGCGGCCAGGTCCCGCGCGAGCGCCACCACGGCCTCAGGGTCCTGGGCGTTGAGGGGGTGCACGGGGACGTCCTGGGCGATCCCGGCGTTGCCGGGGGCAGCGTGGACCTCGCTGACGTGCGGGTCCCGCAGCAGGGACATGATCATCGCGTGCTCGCGGCCGCCTGGGCCCACCACCAAAACCTTCACGCGCTCAGCGTATCGGCAGGGGCCCTGACGAGGGCAACGGGGGTGCGCGCCCCGCTGTCATACTGGGGCCATGCAGACTTTCAGCTCGGACCAGGCCGTCGAACTCGCGGTGGTGCAGCGCAGCGGATACGTGGAGTCCCGCCACAGCGGTTCCGCCGTGGTGCTCGCCCCGGACGGGTCCGTGGCGTTCTCCGTGGGCGCCCCGGAGGAGACGATCTTCCCCCGCTCCACGCTCAAGCCGTTCCAGGCCATCGCCTCCATGAAGGCCGGGGCGGCGCTGCGGGGCGAGCAGGTGGCGATCGCGGCGGCGTCGCACACCGGCACGTTCGACCACCTGGATGCCGTGAGCTCGATCCTGAAGGCCGCGGACCTGGGCCCCGAGGCCCTGCAGTGCCCGCCGGACTGGCCCGAGGACGAGGACACCCGCGCGTGGCTGATCCGCACCGAGCGCGGCAAGAACCGGATGTGCATGAACTGCTCCGGAAAGCACGCGGCCTTCCTGCTCGCGTGCGTGACCAACGGCTGGCCCACGGACTCCTACCTGGACCCGGCCCACCCGCTGCAGCAGCTCGTGGTGGAGACCATCGAGGAGTTCTCCGGCGAGACGGTGGCGCACCTGGGGGCGGACGGCTGCGGAGCGCCGCTCACGGCCATCTCCCTGACCGGTCTGGCGCGCATGTACTCCACGCTGGGCCGCGCCGCGCGCAACATCCAGGCGGACGCCCGCGCCGCCACCGTGGCCACCTCCATGCTCGACTACCCCGAGTACGTCCAGGGCCCGGGCCGCTCCAACACCGTGGTCATGGAGGAGCTGGACGTGATCACCAAGCTGGGCGCCGAGGGCGTGCTGGGCCTCGGCACCCGCTCCGGGTGGTCCGTGGCCATCAAGATGCTCGACGGCTCCTCCCGCGCCAACTCCCTGGTGGGCCTCAACCTGCTCGTCCACGCGGGCGCCATCTCCCGGGCCGACGCCGACCGCGTCCTCGCGCGCGTCACGCACCCCGTCACCGCGGCCGGGCAGCCGGTGGGCGCCATCGAGCTCGCCCAGCCGCTGCTCGACCTCATGGCCTGAGGACAGCCCTGGCATGCGACGCAGGATCGACCCCGCGGACGGCTCCCTCGCGCTCGCGCGCTGGCGCCGGGACCCCGAGAACGCGAACCGGCGCACCACCGCCACCGCGGTGCGCTACTGCCTCGAGGAGCTCGGCTCCCGGGCCGAGGGCAACTCCGTGGAGGTGCGTGTGCCGCCCTTCGGCGTGACCCAGTGCGTCCCCGGGCCACGGCACACCCGCGGCACCCCTCCCAACGTGGTGGAGACGGACGCGGCCACCTGGCTGGCCCTCGCCACGGGCGCCGAGACCTGGGCGCACGCGGTCGCGGAGGGGACCGTGGCGGCGTCGGGAACCCGCACGGACCTCAGTGCGTGGCTGCCGCTGTTCGGGTGACACCAACTCCCAGCGGATCGCCAGCCCGCCCTCAGCGGGCTCGGCGCGCGGTCCCCGGAACGCGCGATAGCCTGGAGACCATGAGTTCCGCGAGCCCCGAAACCCCCGACCGACAGCCGCAGTCCGTGTCCCGGACGCAGGAAGTGACGGTGCGCCGCGCCCCCAACCTCCTGGCGTTCGTGGCCACCGGCGCCGCGGTCGGCGCCCTCGTGGGGCTCCTCGTGGGGGCGCTCGGCCCCGGCTCGATCGCCTATACCCGCGCGGCAATCATCGGCTTTTTCCTCATGATGTTCCTGATCCTGGGTGCCACCCTGGGTGCCGTGGTGGGCCTGCTGCTGGACCGGGTCTCGTTGAAGCGCTCACGGAACGCGTCCGCCGAGGTCGAGGACGTTCACGAAGGCGGGCACCGCACGCACTCGTGAGACACTGTCTCTCGTGGTTCGAGCTGACGGAAAACTCTCCCATGACCTTCTTCCCGGTGAGAAAGGCCCCCAGGACGCGTGCGGCGTGTTCGGCGTGTGGGCTCCCGGCGAGGACGTCGCCAAGCTGACCTACTACGGTCTCTACGCCCTGCAGCACCGCGGGCAGGAGTCCGCGGGCATCGCCACCTCGGACGGCGAGCGGATCTCGGTCTACAAGGACATGGGGCTCGTGTCCCAGGTCTTCGACGAGACCACCCTCAACACCCTCAAGGGGCACCTGGCCGTGGGCCACGCCCGGTACTCCACCACGGGCGCCTCCCACTGGGCCAATGCGCAGCCCACCCTGGGGGCCACGCCGCACGGCACCCTGGCGCTCGCGCACAACGGCAACCTGACGAACTCCGCGGAGCTCTACGACCTGCTGCTGGACAAGTCCGGGTTCCCCTCCCGGGGTGAGATGGCGCGCGGCAACACCACGGACACCGCCCTGATCACAGCCCTGCTGGCCGAGCACCCCCTCAACTCGCTCGAGGAAGCAGCCATGAAGCTGCTCCCCCAGCTCGTGGGCTCGTTCTGCCTCACGTTCATGGACGAGACCACCCTCTACGCCGCCCGCGATCCGCTGGGCGTGCGTCCGCTCGTGCTGGGCCGCCTCGAACGCGGCTGGGTGGTGGCCTCCGAGACCGCCGCGCTGGACATCGTGGGCGCCTCCCTGGTGCGCGAGGTCGAGCCCGGCGAGTTCATCGCGATCGACGAGAACGGGCTGCGCTCGAGCCGTTTCGCGGAGCCCACGCCCGCCGGGTGCGTCTTCGAGTACGTGTACCTCGCGCGCCCGGACACCACCATCAACGGCCGCTCGGTGTACGAGTCCCGCGTGGAGATGGGGCGCCGGCTCGCGCAGGAGCACGCGGTGGACGCTGACCTCGTGATGCCCACCCCGGAGTCCGGCACCCCGGCCGCGATCGGCTACGCGGAGGCCGCCGGGATCCCCTTCGGCCACGGCCTAGTGAAAAACTCCTACGTGGGGCGCACGTTCATCGAGCCCTCGGACACCATCCGCCAGCTCGGCATCCGGCTCAAGCTCAACCCCCTGCGCTCGATCGTGGCGGGCAAGCGCCTGGTGGTCGTGGACGACTCGATCGTGCGCGGCAACACCCAGCGCGCCCTGGTGCGGATGCTGCGGGAGGCCGGAGCCGCGGAGATCCACGTGCGGATCTCCTCTCCGCCCATCAAGTGGCCGTGCTTCTACGGCATCGACTTCGCCTCCCCGGCCGAGCTGATCGCCAACGGCCTCACCGTGGAGGACGTCCGCGCCTCCCTGGGAGCGGACTCCCTGGGCTACATCTCCGAGGACGCCATGATCGAGGCCACCGCGCAGTCCCGCGGCAACCTGTGCACGGCGTGCTTCTCCGGCGAGTACCCCACGGCGCTGCCCAAGGCGGACCGCCTGGGCAAGGCCGTCCTCGAGGCTCCCGGTGCCCACGCGGAGACCTCCGCGGACCTCGTGGAGCCCCTCACCGACCGATCCGACGACGCCGCCACCCAGGAGACCCGCGCATGAGCCAGCAGCCCCACGAGCCCCAGTCCGTCACGTACGCGAGTGCCGGCGTGGACGTGGACGCCGGGGACCGCGCCGTCGAGCTCATGAAGGCCGCCGTGAAGGCCACCCACACGCCCGGCGTGGTGGGCGGCGTGGGCGGGTTCGCAGGTCTCTTCGACGTCTCGGAGCTCACCGCCTACCGCAAGCCGTACCTGGCCACGTCCACGGACGGAGTGGGCACCAAGGTGGCCATCGCCCAGTCCCTGGACATCCACGACACCATCGGGTGGGACCTCGTGGGCATGGTCGTGGACGACATCGTGGTGGTGGGCGCCAAGCCCCTGTTCATGACCGACTACATCGCCACCGGCAAGGTGGTCCCCGAGCGCATCGCCGGCATCGTGCGGGGCATCGCCGCCGCCTGCGAGGCCGCCGGCACCGCACTGGTGGGCGGGGAGACCGCGGAGCACCCCGGCCTTCTCGGAGTGGACGAGTACGACGTCGCCGGCGCCGCCACCGGCGTGGTCGAGGCCGACGAGCTGCTCGGCCCGCAGCGCGTGCAGGACGGGGACGTCATCATCGGCATGGCCTCCTCCGGCCTGCACTCCAACGGCTACTCCCTGGTGCGCCGGGTCATCAACGTGGCCGGCTGGCAGCTGGACCGGCAGGTCAGCGAGCTGGGCCGCACCCTGGGCGAGGAGCTGCTGGAGCCCACCCGCGTCTACGCCGCCGACGTCCTGGACCTCGCCCGAACCTTCCCCGTCAACGGGGAGGACGGCGCCACGGGCCACGGCGTGCGCGGCTTCTCCCACGTGACCGGCGGAGGCCTGGCGGCCAACCTCGCCCGCGTGCTCCCCGCGGACCTGCAGGCCACCGTGGACCGTTCCACATGGTCCCTGCCGCCGGTCTTCCGCCTGGTGGCGGAGCTGGGCAACGTGCCACAGCCGGACCTGGAGCGCACACTGAACCTCGGGGTGGGCATGGTCGCGATCGTGGACCCGGCAGTGGCCGACGCCGCCGTGGCCCACCTCAACGAGCGCGGTCTCCCCTCGTGGGTCATGGGCCGCGTGGGCCCCGTGGACCCGGACGCCGCCCGGCACGGCACCGACTGGGTGCAGGGCGCCAAGGGCGTGGCCGGTGGCGGCGTGCTGATGACCGGCGACTACGCCGACTGACCGACGGTACGCAACGAACCGCCCACACGGCGGTGTGGGCGGTTCGTTGCTGTGCTGAAGTCGAGCGGCGCGCTCACCGCGCCGGACGCCGGGTCAGTCGTAGTCGGAGTACTTCTCCACGTAGGTCGAGTAGTCGTCCTCGTCCTCGGGTCGTTCCTCGTGGTCCACGGCTCGGGAGGACGGTGTCGTGCCTCGCAGCTCGCGCTGCAGGGCCGAGTAGTCGGTCTGCGGGCTGAAGTACTTGATCTCCCGCGCCTGTCGTGTCGCCTTCGCCTTTTGACGGCCGCGCCCCATGGCGTGACCCCCTCTGCGTCTCGTGTCCGGTGGGCGGTGCCGTGTTGAGCACACAGAACGGCCCCGGAGTGTCTTGTCAGTTTTTCGTGAGTCCAGGGTACATGTTTTGAACGCTTCTCGCGTACCGGCCACCTGTGCGTTCACCCCCGGCCGATCCGGGGCGGCGCAGGGGCGTGCCGCCGCCGTGGACGGGCCCGGATTCGACCCCGCTTCGGCCCGTCCCCGGGCTGCCACAGGGGGCCGGAGAACGGGCGCCGGGCGGTTCCCCGCTGCGTCGCACGGCGGCCCTGGGTGGGCCGGGACGAGGGCGCCGGCGCGGAGGGATTCCTCACCGGCGCCCCGTGCCCGGCAACCGGTCACCGGGTGGGCGCAACGGTCACTCGTCCACGATCTCCGCGTGCACGATGTCGTCGTCGCCCATGGCCCGGGATGCTGCGGAGCCGCCCCGTTCGGTTGTGACCGTGAGGCCGTCCTCGGCGACGTCCGGGTCCACGTCCACCACCACGGTGTCCCCGTCCAGGATGGCCCCGGACAGCAGGCCCTTGGCCAGGCGGTCGCCGATCTCGCGCTGCACGAGCCGGCGCAGCGGGCGGGCGCCGTAGGCGGGGTCGTAGCCGGTCATGCCCAGCCACTCGCTCGCCGCGGGCGTGACCACCAGTGCCAGGCGGCGCTGCGCGAGACGCGTGGCCAGCTGGGCCACCTGGATATCCACGATCTTCGCGAGGTCCTCGGTGCTCAGCGGCTCGAACATGATGATGTCGTCCAGCCGGTTGAGGAATTCCGGCTTGAAGGACGCGTTCACCACGCCCATCACGGCGTCGTTCTTGGCCTTGTCCTCCAGGGTGGGGTCCACCAGGAACTGGCTGCCCATGTTGGAGGTGAGGATCAGGATCACGTTGCGGAAGTCCACGGTGCGGCCCTGGCCGTCGGTCAGGCGGCCGTCGTCCAGCACCTGCAGCAGGATGTCGAAGACCTCGGGGTGGGCCTTCTCCACCTCGTCCAGCAGCACCACGGAGTACGGGCGGCGCCGCACGGCCTCGGTGAGCTGACCACCCTCGTCGTAGCCCACGTACCCGGGAGGAGCACCGACCAGCCGGGAGACGGAATGCTTCTCCGAGTACTCGGACATGTCGATGCGGATCAGCGCACGCTCGTCGTCGAACTGGAACTCCGCCAGGGACTTGGCCAGCTCGGTCTTGCCCACGCCCGTGGGACCCAGGAACATGAACGAGCCGATGGGCCGGTCCGGGTCGGAAATGCCTGCCCGGGAGCGGCGCACCGCGTCCGCGACGGCGGTCACGGCCTTGCGCTGCCCGATCAGCCGCTTGCCCAGGACGTCCTCCATGTGCAGCAGCTTCTCGGACTCGCCCTGCAGCATCTTGCCTGCAGGGATGCCCGTCCACGCCGAGATGACCTCGGCGATGTCGTCCGCGGTGACCTCCTCGGACACCATGGTGTCCTCGCTCAGTCCGCTCGCGTCCTCCTGGGCCTGGGCGGCGTCGAGCTCCTTCTGAGCGGCGGGGATCTCGCCGTAGAGCAGGCGGGAGGCCTCGCCGAGGTCGCCGTTGCGCTGGGCGCGCTCGGCCTGCGAGCGCAGGTCGTCGATCCGGGCCTTGAGTTCGCCCACCTGGTTCAGACCGGCCTTCTCCGACTCCCACCGGGCGTTCAGCGCGTCCAGCTCGGCCTGCTTGTCCGCCTTGTCCTGGCGCAGGGCGGCCAGGCGCTCCACGGAGGCGGGGTCGCTCTCGCCGTCCAGCGCGAGCTCCTCCATGGTGAGGCGGTCCACGGCGCGGCGCAGCTCGTCGATCTCCTCCGGGGCGGAGTCGATCTCCATGCGCAGCCGGGACGCGGCCTCGTCGATCAGGTCGATGGCCTTGTCCGGCAGCTGGCGGCTGGGGATGTACCGGGTGGACAGCTGCGCGGCGGCGACCAGCGCGGAGTCCGCGATCTGCACCTTGTGGTGCGCCTCGTAACGCTCCTTGAGCCCGCGCAGGATGGCCACGGTGTCCTCCACCGAGGGCTCCCCCACGTAGACCTGCTGGAAGCGGCGTTCCAGGGCGGCGTCCTTCTCGATGTTCTCGCGGTACTCGTCCAGCGTGGTGGCACCGATCAGGCGCAGCTCACCGCGGGCCAGCATGGGCTTGAGCATGTTGCCGGCGTCCATGGAGCCCTCGGACGCGCCCGCACCGACCACTGTGTGGATCTCGTCGATGAACGTGACGATCTGGCCCTCGGACTTCTTGATCTCGTCCAGGACGGCCTTGAGCCGCTCCTCGAACTCACCGCGGTACTTGGCACCCGCCACCATGGACCCGAGGTCCAGAGAGATCAGGGTCTTTCCGCGCAGGGACTCGGGGACGTCCCCGGCCACCATGCGCTGCGCGAGACCCTCGACCACGGCGGTCTTGCCCACGCCGGGCTCACCGATCAGCACGGGGTTGTTCTTGGTGCGGCGTGAGAGCACCTGCACCACGCGGCGGATCTCCGAGTCACGGCCAATCACGGGGTCCAGCTTGCCGTCCCGGGCGATCGCGGTGAGGTCCGTGCCGTACTTCTCGAGCGACTGGAAGGTGCCCTCGGGATCCGGGCTGGTGACCCGGCGGTCTCCGCGCACCTGAGGAATGGCCTCCGCGAGCGCCTCGGCCGTGACCCCGGCGCTCGAGAGGGCCTCCGCGGTCTTGTCGTGGCCGGCCGCGAGTCCGTAGAGGATGTGCTCCGTGGAGACGTACTCGTCCTGCAGCTCGCGCGCGTAGTTCTCCGCGGCCTGCAGCGCCTGCAGGGCACCGCGGCCCAGCTGCGGCTGGGCGGTGGAAGCCCCGGAGGCACTCGGCAACGCCTTGATGAGCGAGCTGGCCTTGAGGGACACGGAGTCGGCGTTCGCTCCCGTGGCCTGCAGGACGGCGACGGCCACACCGTCACGCTGGTCCATCAGGGCCTTGAGCAGGTGGGCGGGTTCGATGGTGGGGTTGCCCGCCGTGGCGGCGTTCGTGGCCGCGGCGTTCAGGGCCTCTTGAGACTTGGTGGTGAACTTGGTGTCCACGGCATCTCCTTTGCTTGACTAAAGGTTTGTCACTTGCCTTGAGTCTACCCCGCTCAACCTCAGAAGGGAAGAGTTTTCCACAGGTTGTTCCGCGGTCGGCTATCCCGCCCAGACCCCGGACGACCCCCTGCGGTGGCTGCCCAGCAGGTGCGTGTCCACCATGCCGATCGCCTCCATGAGTGCGCACACGGTGGTGGGCCCCACGAACGCGAACCCCCGCCGCTTCAGCTCCTTGGACAGCGCGGTGCTCTCCTCCGAGGTGGTGGGCACCTCCGCGAAGCGCGCCGGTTCGGGCGTGCGCCCTGGCTGGTACGACCACACCAGTGCCACGAGGCCCTCGTGCTCCCGCAGCGCCACGGTCGCCCGGGCGTTGGTCACGGCCGCGCGGATCTTGCGCTCGTTGCGGATGATCCGGGCGTCCCCCATGAGCCGTGCCACGTCCGCCTCGGTCATCGCGGCCACGGCATCCGGGTCGAAGCCGTGGAACACCTCGCGGAACGCGGGCCGCTTGGCGAGCACCGTGCGCCACGAGAGCCCGGCCTGGAACCCCTCCAGCACGATCCGCTCGTACAGCCCGGCCTCGTCCCGCACCGGCATGCCCCACTCGGTGTCGTAGTACTCGCGCAGCAGCGGGTCGGTCGCGGCCCACACCGGCCGGGCGAGGCCGTCCTCGCCGGTCACCAGGTCCGGGTTCCCGGTCACGACCTGCCCCGGTTGTCCCGCGACCCGTCGACGACGCCGCCCGGCCCGTCGCTCCCGCACCGACGTCCCACGTCCCGGCCCGGGGGTTCTGCGTCTGCAGCCGTGCGCTCCGCGGGCCCGTGGTCTCCGGGAGCCCCGGGGCCCGACGACGTGCGGCCCGTTGCAGGGGCGCTGGCGTCGGCCGGGGCAGTGATCTCGAAGAGCGCGCACTCGGCGTCGTAGTAGGCGCGGCTGAGTCCGAGCGACCGCATGCCCAGCCGCCGACAGACCGCCTGTGAAGCCTGGTTGCCGGGGTAGGTCACGGCGACCACGCGTGTGACTCCCGCGGAGAAGGCGTGCTCCAGCACGCCCCGGGCGGCCTCGGTGGCGTAGCCGTGGCCCCACGCCCGGGGGTGGAGGTGCCACCCGATCTCGATGTCGTGGGCGGTGTCCGCGCCCGAATCCGGAATGGGCTTGAGCAGCAGGGTCCCCAGGGGCCCACCCTCGTGGGTGCTCACGAGCCACACGCCGTGCACGGGGTGGCTGCCGTGCAGCTCGTTCCAGCGCTCGATCTTCTCCCCCGCCGCGGCCAGGGTCCGCACCCGCTGGGTGCCGTCTCCGAGCCACCGCTGCACCTCCGCCCGGGAGTAGAGGTCCAGGACGAAGGGGGCGTCCGCGGCGTCGTAGCCCCGCAGGGTCAGCCGCTCGGTGCGCAGGGCGACGGTCACCGCTGCTCCCCCGACGACGCCGCCCGGTCCGCCCGCGCCTCGTCCCCGGTCCCGCTCGCGGGGCCCCGCGGCGTGGTGCACGCACGGGAAGCGGCAACGGCCCCGGAATCATGTGTCGTGGCAGGGCCTGGGGCGTCCTGCTCCTGGTCGCGCTCGAGCCGGTCCAGGCGCTCGTCCTCCGTGAGCGGCTCGCCCCGCAGTCTGCGCGCCGTGACCCGCAGCTCCGTGACCGCCAGCAGCACCAGGGCCACCGCCGTGGCCACCGAGAGCACCCCGAGGATGTTCACGAACCCGTATCCCAGTTCGAGGTACTCGTCCCCCGTCACGTGGGTGAACACGGAGCGCATGCCCTCCGGCGTGGAGTCCGGGAGGAAGAAGCCGAGGCCCCACGTGATGACCCAGGAGGCCACGGCCGTGGCGATCGTCCGCCCGGTGACCGCGTGCGAGGGGTAGTTCAGGCTGTCCCGGCGGAACAGGGCGGCCGCAACCACGTGCAGCACCAGGATGGGAAGGGCGAGCGCGACCGCGTACACGGGGGTGAGGGCGCCCAGCAGCCCCACGATCCCCCGGCCGAAGCCCACCCAGAGTGCCAGCAGCACGGCCATGACCACCATGACCACGGGGAAGCCGCGCGAGAACGCGGACCCCGGCCTGGACGGGACGGCGGACGGGCGATCCGGGGAGCTCATGGACCCATCGTAGGACGGTGGGGATGTCGGCACCGGCGCGTAGCGTGGAGAGCATGACCACCACAGACTTCCCCCGCGCAGTGCTCTTCGACCACGACGGAACCCTGGTGGACACCGAGCCCCTGTGGGAGCTGGGCAAGCAGCGCCTGGTGGCCGCCCACGGCGGGCAGTGGACGGAGCAGGACACGCAGGACACCCTGGGCCGACCGCTGGCCGCCACGGTGCAGCGCCTCGCCGAGCTCGGGGTGCCCGGCACCCCGGAGCAGGTCTTCCGGGATCTCTTCGGTGTCCTGGCGGAGGTCTTGGAGCAGAACCCGCCCACGTTCATCCCCGGCATCCGGCCGCTGCTGGACGAGCTGGACTGCGCGGGCATCCCCGCCGCGATCGTCACCAACGCCACGTCCGAGGTAGCGCGCTACACCGCGGGACTCGCGCCGGACAACCTGTTCCGGGTGATCATCGGGGACGAGGAGGTGGCGCAGGGCGTGAAGGCCAAGCCGGATCCGGATGCCTATCTCGAGGCCGCCCGGCGTCTCGGCGTGAACCCCGAGGACTGCGTGGTGCTCGAGGACTCCCCCTCGGGAGCCGCCGCGGGAGTGGCCGCCGGCATCACCACGGTGGTGGTGCCCGGTGTGCAGCAGGTTCCGGAGGGGCCGGGCGTGGTGCACGTCCGCGAGCACGCAGACGTGACCTTTGAGTTCCTGCGCTCTCTGCGCCCTCGCCCCTGACGCCCCGGGCCCCGCGCACCATGGCCCGGGGCCCCGCCTCTGGTGGCCTGGGTACCCGCGCCCCGCCGCCACTAGACTGGCCGCGTTCCAGCACGCCGGACCGCACCGGCACAGTGCGGCTCCGCCCGGCCGAGCTGAGCCCCCGCGGGCACCGCACGACCCGCGAGCCGCACCCGCTGCTCCGCCGCAGAACGCCATTCCCGCAGCACCGCACCGAAAGGCAGCCATGACGTACCCCCAGGCCGTTCTCTTCGACCACGACGGCACCCTGGTGGACACCGAGCCCCAGTGGGCCCAGGCCAAGCGGGCCGTGGCCGAGCACTACGGCCAGAGCTGGAGCGTGACGGACGACCACGCCACACTCGGCGGCACCGTGCAGGACGCCGCGCGCACGTTCGTGGACCGGGGCGCCCCCGACTCCGTGGAGGAGATCACCGAGCGGCTCGCCCAGCACGTGCTCGAGAGCATGGGCGACGAGATCCCCTTCCTGCCCGGCGTCCGCGCCCTGCTGGTCGAGCTGCGGGACGCGGGGATCCCCGCCGCGATCGTCACCAATGCGCTCACCGTGATCGCCCGTCACACCGCCGAGGGTGCCCCGGAGGTGCTCACGCGGATCGTCTCCCACGACGACGTCACCCACGCGAAGCCGGACCCCGAGCCGTACCTGCGCGGCGCGGAGCTGCTCGGGGTGGAGCCGCGCAACTGCGTGGCCGTGGAGGACTCGGAACCGGGCGTCCGCGCCGCGGTGGCCGCGGGCATGACCGTGGTGGTGGTCCCGGGCGACAAGCCCGTCCCGGACGGCCCGCACCGCGTGTTCGTGGACTCCCACGAGGACGTCACGCTCGAGTTCCTTCGCTCGCTCACGCCGCCGGCCTGACCCGCACGCGCCCGACCGGCGCCAGAGCTCACCGGGCGCACGCGCGCCATGCGCCGCCAGGGCGACGACGGCGCGGGACGCCACGCACGCCCCCCGTCACGTCAGGGAGACAACCGTGCGTTCCGCCCCGGAAGCACGGACCCCGGCAGCAGAGAACCCCCGGCTCGATGACGTCGAGCCGGGGGTTCTGCTGTGGTGCACCGGGGTGTCAGCGCGCCGACTGCCCCGAACGGTTGTTCGCACGACGCCGCTGCGCCGCGGCCATCGCACGGTCCGGCACCTGACCCGCCGACTGGCCACGCTGGGCGGAGCCACCGCGGGAGGAACGGGAGGATGCCGTGCGCCCGGAACCGGACCCGGCGGCGTCGCCGGAACCGCGACGCGGGGACGAGGTCCGGCCGCCGCCGTTGCGCGCGGGAGCCCCGCCGCGGGCGGAGTCGGTGCGACCGCCGCCCGAGCGGCCACCGCTGCGGCCGGAACCCTGACCCGCGCCCTGCTCGGAGCGCTGGGCGGAGCCCTGGCCGGAACGCTGGGCACTGCCGCGTCCACCACCGGAGCGGCCACCGCCCTGACGGGACCCGCCGGAGCGGCCGCCCGAGCGGTTGCCGCCACCGTTCTGCTGGGTGGGAGCCGGTGCGTAGGCCACGAGCTCGGCCCGCTCGCCCACGAGCTCCCTGACGATCTCGGAGTCCGGTGCCACCTCGTCCACGCGAGGCGTGACGCCGGCCTTCTTCATGAGCTTGTTGACGTCCGAGCGCTCCTCGGTGGTGGCGATCGTGATCACGGCACCGGAGGCACCTGCGCGCGCGGTGCGCCCGGAGCGGTGGAGGTAGGACTTGTGCTCGGCGGGCGGGTCGATGTGGACCACGAGCTCGACGTCGTCCACGTGCACGCCGCGGGCGGCGACGTCCGTGGCCACGAGCACGCGCACGTCACCGTCGGAGAACGCCCCGAGGTTGCGGTCGCGGGCACCCTGGGACAGGTTGCCCTGCAGGTCCACGGCGGGGATGCCGGCCTGGCTGAGCTTCTTGGCCATCTTCTTGGCGCGGTACTTGGTGCGCGTGAACATCATGCGCCGGCCCGTGCCGGAGGCGAGCGCCTCGATGAGGGCCTGCTTGTCGTCCGCATGGGTCACCAGCACCTGGTGGTCCATGGTGGTCACCGCGGCCTGGGCATTGTCCGCCGAGTGCAGCACCGGGTCCTTGAGGAACTTCTTGACCAGCACGTCCACGCCGTTGTCCAGCGTGGCGGAGAACAGCAGCCGCTGCGAGCCCTGCGGGGTCTTGGAGAGAATGCGGGTGACCACGGGCAGGAAGCCCATGTCGGCCATGTGGTCGGCCTCGTCCAGCACGGTGACGCGGACGTCGTCGAGCGTGAGCAGGCCCTGCTTGATGAGGTCCTCGAGACGCCCGGGGCAGGCCACCACGATGTCCACACCGTTGGCGAGCGCCTTCTCCTGGTGCTTCTGGGAGACGCCGCCGAAGATCACGGTGGTGTTCAGGCCCGCGGCCTTGGCCAGCGGAGCCACGGTGCGGTCGATCTGGGTGGCGAGCTCCCGCGTGGGGGCCAGCACCAGACCGGTGGGGCGGTTCGCACGGCGGGACACCCGGCTGGAGCCGGGGGCGAGACCCGCGAGGCGGGAGACCAGCGGCAGCGCGAACGCCACCGTCTTGCCGGAGCCCGTGCGGCCGCGGCCGAGCACGTCCCGCCCGGCCAGGGAATCGGGGAGGGTCTTCTCTTGGATGGGGAAAGCTTCCGTGATGCCCACGCGGGCGAGATCAGAGGAAAGCGCCTCGGGCACACCGAGGTCTTCGAAAGAATGAGACAAGGAACGTCTTTCAGGGTTGGTCCGCGCAAAACGATTTCACGCGCACGCGCCACACGGGGCGCGGTCTGCGCGCCTAGGACCGGCGCGCCTTCTACCCCGCGCTGTGCACGGGGGAACTGCTCGAGTCTACACCCCACGCAGTGCCCGCACGTGCGAGCCGCCTCACACCCGCCACGACAGCACGGCTCACACCGCGGTGTACCCGCCGTCCACCAGGTAGTAGGAGCCGGTGATGAAGGAGGCCGCGTCCGAGAGCAGGAACACCGTCAGCTGCGCCACCTCCTCGGGCGTGCCCAGCCGGCCCATGGGGTGCTTGGCGATCAGCTCCGCGAGCACCTGCGGCGGGAGGTTCTTCAGCAGCGGGGTGTCGATGTACGCCGGCCCCACCGCGTTCACGCGGATCCCCCGCTCCGCGTAGTCCACACCGGTCTGCCTGGTGAGCCCCACCAACCCGTGCTTGGCGGTGGTGTAGGCGCTGTTGCCCACGGAGGTGGCCACCGTGGAGTGGATGGAGCCCACGTTCACGATCGCCCCGCCCCCGTGCTGCTCGATCACCGGCAGCTGGGCGTGCATCCCGTAGGCCACACCGTGCAGGTCGATCGCCACCGTGCGCTCCCACGCCTCGAGGTCGGTCTCCCCGAGCGCCTCGGTCTGCCCGCCCACACCGGCGTTGTTCACGGCGTAGTGCAGCCCGCCGTAGGTCTGCACCGCGAAGTCCACGGCCGCGGCGGCGTCGTCCCTGCTGGAGACGTCCTGCCGGATCCCGGCGGCGTCCCCGCCCGCAGCCATGATGGCCTGCACCACGTCGTCGATCCCCGTGGAGTCCACGTCCGTGACCACCACCTTGGCGCCCTGCCGGGCAAGGTGCATGGCGATTGCCGCCCCGATCCCGGAGGCCGCTCCGGTGACCAGCGCTGTTCGTGAGGTGAACTCTGACATGGGGACTCCTGGGCGTCGATCTCCGTGCGGACGCCCCCAGTCTCACCCGGGGCGGGCACCCCCGGCCAGGGGGTTCACGAATGAGTCAGGGCCGGGGGCGACGCCGCGGCGTCGCCCCCGGCCCCGCTGCGGACCGTGCCCGGGACGCTCAGTCCTCGTCGTCGGCCTTCTCGGCGTCGTGCTCGGCGCGCAGGTCCTGTGCGGCCTGCTCCTCCTCGGCCTTCTGCTCGCGCACCACCTCGGTGAGCAGCTTGGTCATCTCCTTGGCCACACCGGCCGCGGACTGCGGGTTCTGCCCGGTGACGAGGCGCTCGTCCACCTGGACGTTCTCCTCCCAGTTATCCGCCACCTTGACCGTGGCGCCCTGCTCCTCGAGCTTGTCCTGCAGCAGGTAGGGCACCGTGTCCTTCTTGCCCACTTCCTCCTCCTCGGCGGTGGTGAACGCGGCCACCTTCCGCCCGGAGAGCAGGTTCACGCCGTTGGAGAGCTCCACGTCCACCAGCCCGGACGGGCCGTGGCACACGGCGCCCACCACTCCGCCGGAGTCGTAGACGGCGGCCACGAGCTTCTGCAGCCCCTCGTGGCCGGTGAAGTCCCACATGGTGCCGTGCCCGCCCACCAGGTACACGGCGTCGTACTGGGAGGGATCCACCACGGAGACCTTGGGGGTGTTGTAGAGGGAGGCCTTGGCGGTCTCGTCCTGCGTGAACTCCACCTGGACGGGATCGTCCTCCTGCACGGCGTCCCGCGGTGGCTGACCGCCCGCGATGGAGGCGAAGTCCACGAAATAGCCGGCGTCCCGGAACACCTTCCACGGGTGGGCCGCCTCCGCCACGTTGTAGCCGGTGGCCTCGCCCGTCTCGCCCAGGGTGTCCTGGCTGGTCAGGACCAGGAGGATCTTCTTCATGGTGGTGATGTCCACGGGTTCTCCTTTCGTGAGCGCGCGGTGCGCGCAGCGTGGCACCACCCTAGACAGCGCCGCGCGGACCCGCGCCGGTCGTTCGCTGTGGGCATGGCGCCTGCCCCGACCCCCGGAAAGTCCCCGCTGTTAGCATGTTCAGCGATCCCCGGTGGAGGTGCTCACGCCCCCGCGAGACCCCCGCCGCTCCACGACGAAAGGCTCGATCATGCGCATCTCCAACGCCATCCTGCGCGGTGTCCCCGGCGCCTACCTGCTCCAGTCCGGCTACGGCAAGCTCAGCATGGACGCCCAGTCCGCCGAGGGCCTCCAGCAGTTCGCCGCCACGGGCGTGCCGCAGTTCGCGGAGTGGGACCCCAAGACCTTCGCCACGTTCGTCGCGGGCTCGGAGCTCGCCATCGGCGGTGCGCTGCTCACCCCGTTCGTGTCCAAGCGCCTGGCCGGCGCGGGGCTGCTCGCGTTCAGCGCCGGGCTGCTGTCCATGTACTTCCGCAACCCGCAGATGACCCAGGAGGACGGCATCCGCCCCTCCGAGGCCGGCATCTCCCTCTCCAAGGACGTCTTCCTCTCCGCCATCGGCGCCGCGCTGATGATGCAGAAGAAGTAGTCCCACCCCGTTCCACCACGACGCCGCCCGAGGGCCTTCGCACAGAAGGTCACCGGGCGGCGTCGTCGTTTCCCGTGGGCCACGCGGCCTGTACGCCGCGGAACGGAAGGCGACTGCTAGGTTGGTCACCAATTCGACGTGCCTCTCACGGAAAGTTCCGTACCCCCATGGAATCCCTGCAAAGCAGCTTGGACACCGTTCGCGACCTGATCTGGGGGCCGTGGCTGCTCCTGCCCCTGCTCTTCGGCACGGGCGTCTTCATGACCATCCGCCTGCGCGGCATCCAGCTCCGCCTGTTCACCAAGGCCATGAGCCTGGGGTTCGGGCGCCGCTCCCGCGCGAGCGGCGAGAAGGGGGACATCTCCTCGTTCGCGGCCATGTCCACCGCGCTGGCCGCGACCGTGGGCACCGGCAACATCGTGGGTGTGGCCGCCGCCATCTCGATCGGCGGGCCCGGCGCGCTCTTCTGGATGTGGATCACCGCGCTGTTCGGCATGGCCTCCAAGTACGCGGAGTGCTTCCTGGGCGTGCGCTTCCGCACCCGTGACACCGCGGGCCAGCTCACGGGCGGCCCGCAGGTCTACCTGGCGCGCGGCATCCCCAACAAGTTCGGCCGGTTCCTGTCCGTGATGTTCGCGGTGTGCTGCGTGGTGGCCACGTTCGGGATCGGCAACATGACCCAGGGCAACGCGATCGCCTCCAACCTGGAGCACTCGTTCAGCGTCCCGCCCGTGGCCACCGCGGTCGTCCTGGGCGTGGGCACCGGCCTGGCACTGGTGGGCGGCATCAAGTCGATCGCCAAGGTCACCACGTTCATGGTGCCGCTCATGATCGTGCTGTACATCGGCTTCGGGCTCTACATCATCGGCGTGAACTACCAGGGCATCCCCGAGGCCGTGGGGCTGATCCTCTCCGGTGCGTTCACCCCCATGGGGGCGGCCGGGGGCTTCGTGGGGTCCACGGTGCTCGTGGCCATCCAGATGGGTGCGGCCCGGTCCCTGTTCTCCAACGAGTCCGGGATGGGCACGGCCTCGATCGCTGCGTCCATCGCGCAGACCAGCCACCCCGTGCGCCAGGGCCTGGTGTCCATGACGCAGACGTTCGTGGACACTCTGGTGGTCATCTCCATCACGGGCTTCGTGATCCTGACCACCGGGATGTGGACCGAGGGGGATCCCGCGACCATGACCTCCCGCGCGTTCGCCACCGGGCTGCCCGGCGAGTGGGGCGGCACGATCGTGACGATCTGCCTGGTGCTGCTCGGCTACTCCACGGTGCTCGGCTGGGCCTACTACGGAGAGCGCAACGTGGAGCGGCTCGCGGGCGCCCGCGCGGCCATCGTGTACCGGGTGATCTTCTCGGTCGCGGCCGGCCTGGGTGCCCTGGCACCCCTGGCGCTCGTGTGGACGTTCTCGGACATCATGAACGGGCTCATGGCCATCCCCAACCTGATCGGACTGGTGCTGCTGTCCGGGCTGGTGGTGCGGGAGACCAAGCTGTACCTGGACCACGACCCGACGTTCAACGCCACCACGGAGCAGATCAACGAGTTCATGGGCACCCACCCCGGGGCGCTGGACGCGCAGCTGCACCACACGGTGGACCTCAGCTCCCCGAACCCGGCGCTGTCCGAGACCGGTTCCGCGCCGGGCCCCGCGGCCACCACGGGCCGCTGAGCCGCGGCGTCGCCTACTGCTCGGCGGGGAGCTCCCGCACCTCGACCACCTGGGCGATGGTGTGGGTCTCCCCCGCCGCCAGGCGCACCGGGGAACCCATGACGTTGCCGGCCTCGACACACAGCATGGTCTTCCACTCGTCGTCCGCGAAGTCGCTCATGCCCACGGCCTTGTCCGCCCACGGGTTCCACACCACGGTGCTGTCCGAGCCCTCCTTGCCGATCACGAGCTCACGGCCGAGCGCGGGATCCGCCACGCGCACCTCGCCGCGGTGGGCGAACACGGCGTCGGTCTCCCCCGTGAGACGCAGCTCGCCCTGCTGGACGCGCTGCTCCTTGGCCACCTTGTCGTAGTAGGAGGCGCCCTCCAGCCCGGACACCGTGACCCGCTCGGAGTCCCCCACGTGCAGGTAGGTGTGCAGGGCCTCCTCGACCTCGAAGGTCTCCGAGCCGGTGTTGGTCACGGTGAGCTCCAGGCGGAGCGTGTGCCCGGCGGTCATCCGGAAGCGCGCGGAGAAGTCGTGGGGGAACACCTCGCGCAGCTCCGGTGCGACGTCCTCGGAGGTGAGGGCGAACTCGGCGAACGGGTCGCCCTGCTCGTCCTCGCCCTGCTCGGCGAGCGTCCACTCCGTGATGCGCGCGAAGCCGTGGGCGGGCTCCATGTCCCCGGTGCGGCCGGGGCCGAACCACGGGAAGCACAGGGGCACGCCGCCCCGGATGGCGCGGCCCGTCTCGTTGTACGCGCGGGAGGACACCCACAGCACGGGCTCGTGCCCCTCCGGGGCCCAGGACAGTGCGTGGGCTCCGTAGCTCAGCACCGCTCCGTGGCCGTTGGGGCCGGACAGGGTCAGGGGTTCGGGCAGTCGTGTCATGCCTCCACCTAAGCACGCTCCCCGGTCGTTGCCGAGGAGCACCACGGCAGGTTACCGCCGGGTTACGAATCGCTGGGCGCCGCCGTCTCCGGCTCCGACACCTCCTGCTTGAACCACTCGAAGGCCTGCTGGTGGGACTCCGTGCGGCGCACGAAGAACCAGGAGACCCCCAGCACCGCGAGCCACACGGGCACCGCGACGAGACCGGCGGCCGTCTCGCTGTCCGTGCTCAGCGCCCACACCACGAAGGCGAAGAACGCCATCACCACGAAGCACATGGGCACACCGCCCGGCATCTTGTACTCGGAGGCGGCGTGGCGCTGCGGGAACTTCCGGCGGAAGCTGATGTAGGAGATCAGGATCATGGTCCACACGAAAATGAACAAGGTGGAGGCCACGGACGTGATCAGCGTGAACGCCTCGATGATCGAGTCCCCGGCGTAGAGCACCGGGATGGTCAGCAGCAGCACCAGGGCCGTGAGGAACAGGGCGCGCACGGGGACACCCACCTTGTTCAGCCCCCGGAAGAACCGCGGCGCACTGCCCTCGGCGGAGAGCCCGAACAGCATGCGGGACGTGGAGAACACCCCCGAGTTGGAGGAGGACATCGCGGAGGTCAGCACCACGAAGTTCACCACGGAGGCCGCCGCTCCGAGCCCGGCCAGGGAGAACATGGCCACGAAGGGCGACTGCTCCGGGTCGATCGAACGCCACGGGGTGACCACCAGGATGGCCAGCAGGGAGCCCACGTAGAAGATCAGGATGCGCAGGGGCACGGAGTTGA
Source organism: Kocuria sp. APC 4018 (assembly GCF_030407675.1). Lineage (NCBI taxonomy): Bacteria > Bacillati > Actinomycetota > Actinomycetes > Micrococcales > Micrococcaceae > Kocuria > Kocuria sp. APC 4018. Next base: position 41,531 of record NZ_JASDCY010000018.1, read on the forward strand.
TGGCCCGGGGCAGCGTGGTACGGGGATCGCGCGCCTCGGCCGCGGTGGTGCCCACGAGCTCCACGCCCACGAAGGCGAACACCGCGATCTGGAAGCCCGCGACCACGCCCATGGCCCCGTTCGGGAACCAGCCGCCGTCGTTCCACAGGTTGGACACCTGCGCCACGTGCCCGTCCGGGGACGTGAAGTGCGTGAGGGCCATGACGGCCCCCACCACGATCAGCGCGAGGATGGCCACGATCTTGATGAGCGCGAACCAGAACTCCATCTCCCCGAAGCTCTTCACGCTCATGGCGTTGAGCAGGAACACGATGACCAGCACCGCCACCGTGGGCAGCCACAGCGGCACGGTGGGCCACCAGAACTGCACGTACCCGGTGATGGCCACGAGCTCCGCGATCGCGGTGACGATCCAGCAGAACCAGTAGGACCAGCCCACGAAGAACCCTGCCCAGGGGCCGATCAGGTCCGCCGCGAAGTCCGCGAACGTCTTGTAGTGCAGGTTGGACAGCAGCAGCTCACCCATGGCCCGCATCACGAAGAAGAGGAAGAAGCCGATGGCCATGTAGACGAACACCACGGCGGGGCCCGCCAGGGAGATCGTGCGGCCCGAGCCCATGAACAGCCCGGTGCCGATGGCACCGCCGATCGCGATCAGCTGGATGTGGCGGTTGCTCAGACCTCGGGCGGGTCCGGAGTGGGAGTGGGGCGGCGACACCGCGGTGGAGCTGTTGGTCATGGCTCACGAGGGTACACGGGCATTCCTGGACGTCGTGGCCTGGGGCACACCGCGCCGCGGTGCCTGCCACCGGGTGTGGACGCGCGCCGTGGGAACGCCAAGGGCCCCGTGCCACCCGGAGACTCCGGGGGCACGGGGCCCTGGTGCCGGGCGGGGTCACCGTGCGGAGCACCCCGTTCCGGGGAGGCTTCCGGCGGCGCCACGCCGAGGTGCTGCCGTCAGCGCACGCGGGCCGAGCTCGCGGTCCCCGGCAGCACGTAGCTGTCGATCGCGCCCGGGTGGCCGTCCATGAAGCCGTCGATCTGCAGCTTGGAGGCGCGCAGCTGCGGGTCGTTGCGCAGGTAGTGCTTGGTCTCGCGGGCCACCAGACCGGAGAGGATCACCAGACCGATCAGGTTGGGGATGGCCATGAGACCGTTCATCAGGTCCGCGAAGGACCACACGATCGCCAGGGGCACGCTGCAGCCCACGAACACCACGGCCGAGAAGAACACGCGGTAGGGCATTACCGAGCCGCGCCCGAAGAGCCGCTCCATGCACCGCTCGCCGTAGTAGGCCCAGCCCAGGATGGTGGAGTACGCGAACAGGACGAGCCCGAGGGTCACGATCAGGTGCCCCCACGCCCCGGGGAGGCCGTGGCTGAAGGCGTCGCCGGTCATGGTGGCCGCGAAATCCTCGCCCTGCTCCCACACCCCGGTGGTCACGATCACGAGGCCCGTGCAGGTCACCACCACGATGGTGTCGATGAAGGTCTGGGTCATGGAGACCAGGCCCTGGCGCACCGGGTGGGTGGTCTGCGCCGCTGCGGCCGCAATGGCCGCGGAGCCCATGCCGGACTCGTTGGAGAAGATGCCGCGTGCCACGCCCATCTGCACCACCACCATGATGGCCGAGCCGGTGAACCCGCCCACGGCCGCGTGGCCGGTGAAGGCGGAGGTGAAGATGGTGGCGAACGCGGCGGGCACGGCCTCGATGTTGACCACCAGGATGAACAGGGCGCCCAGCACGTAGAACAGGATCATCACGGGCACCAGCGCGGAGGTCACCTTGCCGATGGACTTGATGCCGCCCACGAGCACCAGCAGGGTCATGACCGCGAGCACGAGACCCGTGATCCACACGGGCACGCCGAAGGACGACTCCACGTTCGCGGAGATCGAGTTGCCCTGGGTCATGTTGCCGATCCCGAAGGACGCGAGCACCGCGGCGATCGCGAAGAACAGGGAGAGGAACTTCCCGAAGCCATTGGGAATGCCGCGGAACAGGTAGTACTGCGGGCCGCCGGAGATCTCCCCCTTGGCGTCCCGGGCGCGGAAGCGCACGCCCAGGAACGCCTCCGAGTACTTGGACGCCATGCCCAGCACACCGGTGACCCACATCCAGAACAGGGCGCCGGGGCCGCCGATCGAGATGGCCGTGGCCACACCCACGATGTTGCCGGTGCCCACGGTGGCCGCGAGCGCGGTGGTCAGGGCCTGGAACTGGGAGACGTCACCGCCGGGGGCGTCCTTGTCCTTGCGCTCGAACAGGGCGAGCCGCAGGGCAGGAATCAGCTTGGTGACCTGCAGCCCCGCCAGCCGGGCGGTCAGCAGGATGCCCGTCCCGAGCAGCAGCGGCATCAGGACGAACGGCCCCCACACGACGCCGTCGATCGTGTCGAGGATGGTCTGGAGCGAATCGAGCATGGAGGTGTCCCTCGTTCGAGCGGGAGGCGCGGAGCCACGGATCAACTGTGAAGCAGGTCACTGCTGGGCACAGTGAACCACATCGCACGCCTGTCCCACCGCCCATTCGGCTTCGTTGCGACGGTGTTGGGCCACGGGTGTCACGGAACGGGCACGAAGACGCCGCGCGGCCGGCCCCCGGCCACGCAGCAGCTACCGCCGGGCCGCGAGCACCAGCCCCAACGAGACCACGGCGCACACCGCCATGCACACGAGCATGGGGACAGCGGTGAACTCTCCCCCGAGCCCCGTGAGCGGCGTGACCGCTCCCGCCATCGCAAACTGTGCCGTGCCCACCACGGCGGCACCCGTGCCGGAGAGCCCCCGGGACTGCGCCCGGCGCTGCGCCAGGGCCACGGAGTTGCCCAGCACAAAGCCCATGCAGGACTGCGCGAGGAAGATCAGCACGAGGGTCGCAGTGCCCACCACGCCCAGCAGTGCGAGCACGAGGTTGAGCGTGGAGAACACCGCGAGCCCGCAGACTCCCGCGAGCAGCAGGGGCTGCGGCGCGCGGGACCCCACGAGCCGTGTGTTGAGGATTCCCGTGGCGATCGACCCGCACGCGTTCACCGCGAAGATCACGGAGTAGCCCAGCGCACTGAACCCCAGCACGTTCTGAACCACGAACGAGGACGCGGAAATGTAGGAGAACAGCGCTCCGAACGCGAAGGCGAACCCCAGGGCGTGGAGGGTGAACCGCCGGTCCCCCACCACCCGCACGGCGTTGCGC
>NZ_JASDCY010000019.1:0-44376 GCF_030407675.1 Kocuria sp. APC 4018
CCTCTGGCCCGGGCGTGACGGCCCGGGCGGATCCGTGGGGGCGGAACGGGACGGGGCGGCGTCGGGTGCCCCGCAGGGACTCGTGTCCGCGACGGGGCCCGCGTCCGACGCAGACGCGTGGCCGGACGTGCTGCCGGGAGCGGTCCCGCTGCAGTAGAGACCGTACTTGTTGATGTACTGCACCACGCCGTCCGGCACGAGGTACCAGACCGGCTTGCCCGCGGCCACCCGGGCGCGGCAGTCCGTGGAGGAGATCGCCATGGCCGGGACGTTCAGCAGGGACACGCTCTCCGATCCCACGGGGGCGGAGAGCACGTGCCCGGGGCGGGTCACGCCCACGAACCGGGCCAGGCGCCACAGCTCCTCGGCGCCCTTCCACGTGAGGATCTCCGCCATGGCGTCCGCGCCCGTGATGAAGAACAGCTCGGCGTCCGGGCGCTGGGCGTGCAGGTCCCGCAGCGTGTCGATCGTGTACGTGGGCCCGTGACGGTCCACGTCCACCCGGGACACGGTGAAGCGCGGGTTCGACGCCGTGGCCACCACCGTCATGAGGTAGCGGTGCTCGGCGTCCGTGACGTCCTGCCCCGCCTTCTGCCACGGCTCACCCGTGGGCACGAAGACGACCTCGTCCAGGTCGAACACCGCCGCGACCTCCGACGCGGCCACGAGGTGCCCGTGGTGGATGGGGTCGAACGTGCCGCCCATGACCCCCAGCCGGGTCCTGCCCGGGATGCGCGGGGGAATGGTCAGGTCCGTCTCGGCCGTGACCACCGGGGCACTCGTGGGATTCACTCCAGGCGGTCCGGCGTCAGTGACGCGGTGCGGCGTGCACGCTGTCGAGCATGGCCTGCTCGTCCGCGGGCAGCTGCGAGGGATCGTGGTACTCCCCGACCACAGGGGCCTTGCCGCGGGAGGAGAAAGACATGGCGGCCAGCAGGCTCACGACGAAGAGCACGAACGCCACGATGCCGAACACCGGCGCCATGGAGAGCAGCTCCTCGTTCACGTGGTGGGCTCCCTCGGAGGCCACGAGGGTGGCGTTGGACAGCAGGTGCAGCGAGCTCATGCGTTTCCCTTCTCGGACCGGCGGCGCCGGTGGTGTGGTGCGGCGGACGTCTGTCGCGCCACGTCCGTTCCATGGTACGTCTCAGGGGCGCACGTGACCGTCACCCTGGACCACCCACTTGGTGGTGGTCAGCTCCTCCAGGCCCATGGGGCCGCGCGCGTGCATCTTCTGCGTGGAGATCCCGATCTCCGCACCGAGTCCCAGCTGGCCGCCGTCGGTGAACCGCGTGGACGCGTTGACCATGACCGCGGCGGAGTCCACCTCGGCGGTGAACCGCTCGGCGTTGGCGAGGTCGTTGGTGATGATCGCCTCGGTGTGGCCCGTCGAGTAGCGGCGGATGTGCTCGATCGCCGCGTCCAGCGAGTCCACCACCTTCACCGCCATGTCCATGTCCAGGTACTCGGTGGCCCAGTCCTCGTCCGTGGCCTTGAGGTGGTCCGAGCCCGGGGGCAGCAGCGCCGCGGCGCGGTCGTCCACGTGCAGGGTCACACCGGCCTTGTCGAGTGCGGCGAGGACCTCCTTGCCGGTCTCCTCCGCGTCCGCGTGCAGCAGGAGGGTCTCCGCGGAGTTGCACGTGGAGGTGCGGTGGGTCTTGGAGTTGACCACCAGCCGGGTGGCCATCTCCGCGGGCGCGGAGGCGTCCACGAGCACGTGCACGTTGCCCTCGCCGGTCTCGATCACGGGCACCGTGGCGTTCGTGACCACGGACTGGATCAGACCGCGCCCGCCGCGCGGGATGAGCACGTCCACCTTGCCGCGGGCACCCATCAGGGCGTTGGCGCCGTCCCGCCCGTAGTCGTCCACGGTCTGGACGCAGTCCACGGGCAGCTTGGCGTCCGCGAGGGCGTCCCGCAGGACACCCACGAGGGCCCGGTTGGAGTCGAACGCCGCGGAGCCGCCCCGCAGCAGCACGGCGTTGCCGGACTTCACGGCGATCCCGGCGATGTCCACGGTCACGTTGGGGCGAGCCTCGTAGATCACGCCCACCACGCCCATGGGCACGCGCACCTGGCGCATCCGCAGCCCGTTGGCCAGGGTCTGCCCGCGCACCACGGAGCCCACGGGGTCCGGCAGCGCGGCCAGCTCGCGCAGCGCGTCCGCGAGTCCCCTGATGCGGGCCTCGTCCAGCTTGAGGCGGTCCAGCAGCGCCGCAGAGGTGCCGGCCTCGCGGCCGCGCTCCAGGTCCCGCGCGTTGGCTTCGAGGATCACGTCGCGGCGCGACTCGATGCGGTCCGCCATGAGGTGCAGCGCCCGGTCCTTCCAGGCACGCGGTGCCCTGGCGAGGGTGCGCGCGGCCACGCGGGCGTCGTCGGCCATCAGGCCCACTCCGGTGACGGGATCGTCCCCGAACGTCTCCTGGGCGGTCAGTACGGACGTGTTCTCGGCCATGGTTCCTCCTGCGGGTGTGTGGCGGGCGGTGCGGTCGGTGTCGTACGGGTCCGGCGGCTGCGGTGTCCGGAAGCGGGCGGCGGGCCCGGGCAGGACAGTGCCCGGTACGACGCCGCCGCGGGGCTCCGGTGTCAGCCCGGGGTGCTCACGTGAGCTTGGTGCGGGCCGAGCGGGGGCGCAGGTTCACGAGGTTGTCCACGTGCACGAGCTCGCGCGCGTAGTCCTCCCCGAACTCCTCCCCCAGCTCGTAGGTGCGCTTGCCGAGCATCCCGGGAATCTCGTCCGAGCCGTAGTTCACGAGCCCGTGGCCCACCTCGGTGCCGGTCGAGTCCACCATGGACACGGGGTCTCCCGCGCTGAAGGTGCCCTCCACCGCGGTGACCCCCGCCGCGAGCAGGGAGCGCCGGCCTCGGATGGCCTCCACGGCGCCGTCGTCCAGGGTGAGGGTGCCCTTGATGTCCGCGAGGTGCGCGAGCCACAGCAGGCGCACGTTGCGCCGCCCGCCAGTGGTGGCGAACCACGTGCCCACGTCGTCCCCGGCCAGCGCGCTCTCGATGTTCGCCGCGGAGGTCACGAGCGCCGGGATGCCCGACGCCGCCGCGATGCGCGCGGCCTGCACCTTGGTCACCATCCCGCCGGAGCCCACTCCGGCGCGGCCCACGGTGCCGATCTCCACGCCCTCGAGGTCCGCGATGGGGTCCGTGACGGTGGGGATGCGCTCGCCGCCGTCCTTGGGCGGGCGGGTGTAGAGCGCGTCCACGTCCGAGAGCAGCAGTAGCGCGTCGGCCTTGATCAGGTGCGCCACGAGTGCCGCGATCCGGTCGTTGTCGCCGAACTTGATCTCGTGGGTGGCCACGGCGTCGTTCTCGTTGACGATCGGCAGGACCCCCAGGTCCAGCAGCCGCTCGATCTGGCGGTGCGCGTTCTTGTACTGCGAGTGGCGCATGAGGTCCTCGGCGGTCACGAGCACCTGCCCCACCGTGACGTCGTAGCGCGCGAAGTGCTCGGTGTAGCGGGAGATGAGCAGACCCTGACCCACCGACGCCGCGGCCTGCTTGGTCGCGAGGTCCTTGGGCCGCCTGGACAGCCCCAGGGGCTGGAGCCCGGCGGTGATCGCGCCCGAGGACACGAACACCACCTCCACGCCCTGGGCCTTGATGCGCCCGAGGGCGTCCACGATGGAGCGCAGCGCGTTCTCGTCGATCGAGTTCTCGATGGAGGTCAGGGACGAGGAGCCCACCTTCACGACCACGCGCCGCGCCTTGGGCAGCTCCTCGCGGCTCTCGATGGCCGAGCGCCGGTTCTTGCCGCGGCTCTCAGTGCTGAGCTGGATCGCGGACTTCGAGGCCTGCTGCTCCACGGCGGAGACGTCGATGGTCTCGGTGGGGGTCTTCTCGTGGTGGGTCACTTCTCGTTCGTCTCCTTCGTCTCGGACGTGCGGCGGCGATCTCGTGCGTCCACGGACTCGGTCCAGATCCCGGCGCGGCGCTCCTGCTCGAGCTCCGCGCGGGCCTCGGACTTCGCGTCCATGCGGTCGTAGAACTGTTCCCGCTTCTCGCGGCGGGTGGGTCGGGAGGTCTCCTCGAGGCGCAGGTCCGAACCGCGGGGTCCGCCCAGTAGCTCGGCGCCCCCCACCATGGTGGGCTCCCAGTCGAAGACCACGCCGTTCTCCTCGGGTCCGATCAGCACGGCGTTGCCCGGCTTGGCACCGATCCGGAACAGCTCGTCCTCGATGCCCAGCTTGGCGAAGCGGTCCGCGAGGTAGCCCACGGCCTCGTCGTTGTTGAAGTCCGTCTGCAGCACCCAGCGCTCGGGCTTCTCGCCCCGCACGTGGTACAGCGGCTCCTCGGCGCGGTCCTCGCGGGTGATCACGAACTCGTGGCGGTCCTTGCCACGACGACGCCGCGCGGGCTCGGGCTGCAGCACCGGCACGGTGCGGCGGCGCTCCTCGCGCTCTTCCTCCTGGGCCCGTGCCTCCGAGACCAGGCGAGCCATCGCGAAGCTCAGCTCCCGCAGCCCCTCGTGGGAGGCCGTGGAGATCTCGAACACCGGGTAGCCGCGCTCCTCGAGCTCGGTGCGCACGAAGTCCGCGAGCTCCCGGGCCTCGGGCACGTCCACCTTGTTGAGCACCACCAGGCGGGGCCGCTCCGTGAGAGGAATGGAGGACGGGTCGTCGTCCTCGATGTCCTGCGCGTAGTGGGCGAGCTCCGCCTCCAGCGCGTCGAGGTCGCTCATCGGGTCGCGGCCCGGTTCCAGGGTGGCGCAGTCGATCACGTGCACCAGGGCGGCGCAGCGCTCCACGTGGCGCAGGAACTCCAGGCCGAGTCCCTTGCCCTCGGACGCGCCCGGGATCAGACCGGGAACGTCCGCCACGGTGAAGCGCGTGTCGCCGGCCTGGACCACACCCAGGTTGGGGACCAGCGTGGTGAAGGGGTAGTCGGCGATCTTGGGCCGCGCGGCACTCATCGCGGCGATCAGGCTGGACTTGCCGGCGGAGGGGAAGCCCACGAGCGCGATGTCCGCAATGGACTTCAGCTCCAGCTCCACCTCCTGCTCCTCGCCCGGGGTGCCGAGCAGCGCGAAACCGGGAGCCTTGCGCTTGGGAGACGCGAGCGCCGCGTTGCCACGTCCGCCCATGCCGCCGGAGGCCAGCACGTACTCGCTGCCCTCCCCCAGCAGGTCCGCGAGCACGTTGCCCTCGCGGTCCTTGACCACGGTGCCGTCCGGCACGGAGAGCACGAGGTCCTGGCCCTTGAAGCCGTGGCGCATGTCCCCCTTGCCGGGCTCCCCGTTGGGCGCCTTCTGGTGCGGGGCGTGGTGGAAGCCCAGCAGGGTGGTGGACTGCCCGTCCACCCGCAGGATCACGGAGCCGCCGTCCCCGCCGTTGCCGCCGTCCGGGCCGCCGAGCGGCTTGAACTTCTCGCGCTTGACGGAGACGCAGCCGTGGCCGCCGTTGCCGCCCGTGGCGTGGACGATGACTCGATCAACAAAACTGGCCACGTGGCTCCTCGGATTCTGGGGTCCCCCGCGCGGGGCGGGGAGACGGGGCTGTCCTGAAAAGACTAGAGGGTGAGCGCGTGACGCGCCCACCCTCCAGTGGTCGCCGTCACGCTGCGGTGACGGCGGGTGGACCCTGGGGTCCGGAAGAACTGACTACTCGGCGGTCTGGATGTTGACCACGCGGCGGCCACGACGGGTGCCGAACTCGACGACACCGGCGGCCAGGGCGAACAGGGTGTCGTCCTTGCCGCGGCCCATGTTCAGGCCCGGGTGGAAGTGGGTTCCACGCTGGCGGACGATGATCTCGCCGGCGTTGACGGACTGGCCGCCGAAGCGCTTGACACCCAGGTACTGGGCGTTGGAGTCACGGCCGTTGCGAGTAGAGCTCGCACCCTTCTTGTGTGCCATGGTGTGTGCCTACCTTCGTTGGAAATGTATGGGGGACCGGGAAATCAGGCGTCGATGCCGGTGATCTTGACCGTGGTCAGCTCAGCACGGAAGCCCTGGCGCTTCTTGTAGCCGGTCTTGTTCTTGTACTTCATGATCGAGATCTTGGGACCGCGCAGGTTCTCGATGATCTCGGCCGTGACCTTGACGTCGGCCAGGGTCTTGGAGTCGGAGGTGACCTTGTCCCCATCGACCAGCAGCAGCGCAGGAAGCTCTACGGTGCTGCCTGCCTCGCCAGCGACGCGGTCAAGGGTCACGAGGTCTCCAACGGAAACCTTCTCCTGGCGGCCGCCTGCGCGGACAATCGCGTACACCACTTGGGAACTCACTTCTCTCGACATCTATGGACTGCGTGTAAAGGTCGGGTGGGCTCCTGCCGGACTGCGAATGTCGAGACATCACGCCGCGGTGGTCTGTGACCGACCCGCTCTCTGCGTGGCTGTCGCACCGAGAACAGGAAGTTCACCCGAGTGTGCCGTGTCCGGGCGCATGAAAACGACTATGCGCACACCGGTGTCCGGCACCGACAGTCCAGACTACCCGATCCCCGGAAGTCACGCCACTCGCGGGCTCTCCGCCGTGCGGGATCAGCCCTCCTGGCGTGCGGTGGCGGCCGAGGTCTGCGCGAAGAACTCGAGCTCCAGGTGGCACGCGCGCAGGAAGGCGCGGCGCATGGCCTCGCGCGTGGCAGTGTCCGCCTGCTCGGCGGCACGGTCCACGGCGGCACAGGCCACCTCCGTGGCGGCGTGGAACTGCGGGTCGTCGTAGGTCTCGAGCCAGTCCGCGAACGGGTGCCCCTGCAGCCCCGTGCGGCGCGCCCGCTCCGTGAGCTCCGCCCCCACGTGCGCGTAGAGCCAGTAGCACGGCAGGACCGCGGCGGCACCCACCGCGAACCCGTCCTGCCCCGTGCGGGCGAGCAGGAAGTCCGCGTACGCGCTCGTGGTCCCGGAGGGCTGTTGCGGGGCGCGCCCGTCCAGCCGCGCGCGGTGCAGTGCGGACTCCCCCGTGACCACGGCGGCCGACGCCGTGGCGAAGAACCCCCGGGTGCCCTCCTCGGGAGCCGCCGCCGCGAGCAGCGCGAGGGCCCGCGAGTAGGCGTCCAGGTACTGCATGTCCTGGTCCAGGTAGCGCTCGAACTCGTCCCGCTCCAGCGTGCCGTCCCCCAGCCCCACCACGAAGGGCAGGACCGCGATCTGCTCGCGGATCGGCGCGCTCGCCTCCCAGAGCTCGTCGGTGAAGCGTGTGCCGGGATCCTCGGTGCCCCCGCACGACGCCGCCGCGTCACCAGGCGCGGACACGTCCCCCGCCGCGGCCTGCGCTGTGTGTCCGGCCACCGCAGCACCGTGTGCCGGGGTGACAGCGGGAGCGGCGCCGTGCCCCGGGGAGGCTGCGGGAGCGGCGTCGTCGTCCTCCCCGCACGCCGCCGCCACGAAGGCGGGGTCCGTGACGAGGTCCTGGACGTGGTGGAAGTGGTGGACCGGGCCGTTGCCGTGGCCCACGTGCAGGAAGTCCGCCGCGCGCAGCGCACCGCGCAGCCAGCGGCGGGCGGTGTCGATCCCCTGTGCCCAGTCCCCCGTGCGCGCCACGACCGTGGCCACCGCAGACGACAGCGAGCACCCGGTCCCGTGTGTGTTGCGCGTGGCCACTCTCGTCCCCGAGTACTGGGCCACGGGCTCGGCCCGGCCCGGGACCACGAGGGCGTCCGGGGTGGACTCCCCGCTCAGGTGCCCGCCCTTGACCAGCACGCGCGTGCCGAAGGTCTCCGCCACGGCCCGGCCCTGCTCGAGCGCCTCGTCCCACGTGGTGACCACGGGCCGCTCCGCGAGCACGGCGAGCTCGGGCAGGTTGGGGGTGATCAGGTCCGCGTGGTGCAGGATGCCGCGCAGCGCGTCCTCGGCGTCGGATGCGAGCAGACGCCCCCCGGCGGTGGCCACCATGACGGGGTCGATCACGACCACGGGCGCACGGTGGGCCGCGAGCCACGCCCCCACCGTCTCGATGACGTCCACCGAGCCGAGCATCCCGACCTTCACGGCATCCAGCTCCACGTCCTGCGCGACGGCGTCCAGCTGCGCCTGCAGCACGGACACGGGTGGGGTGTGGACCGCCACCACGCCCTGCGTGTTCTGCGCGACCACCGCAGTGACCACGCTCAGCCCGAAGCCGCCCATGGCGGCGATGGACTTCAGGTCCGCGGCGTGCCCGGCACCACCCGTGGGGTCGGTGCCGGCGATCGAGAGGACGCGGGGGGCGGGGACAGAAGGCGTGGGGTTCACGACATTCCCTTCGCTAGTACGAGCTAGATCAGGTTCTACGGGTGTGTTCTCAGCCGCCGTACGGCACCCCGTGCACGTGGTCCCGATCATGCCACAGGAGCGCCCGGACGAGTCCGAGCGCTCCTGTGGTGGGTGGCCCCCGCGGTCCTCCCGGGAGGGCCGCGCGGGGCGTCAGTCCCCCTTGGGGGTCATCGTGATGTCCCGGGCGCTCACGCCCACACCCACGATGGTGGGCTGGCCGTCCGAGGAGGCCGAGCCCACGGGCGCGGCCGCGGCGGTGAACCGCGTGGCCGAGCGCTCGGCGGCGTGGTACTCACGGGTCTCCACGCTCCCGGCACCCGGTGCGGCCGTGGGAGCCACGGCGCGGCGGGAACCGCGGCGGCGCCTGGCAGGAGCGGTGTCCGTGGTGGACGCGGCGGGCTGTGCCGTCGTGGCGCGCCGGGACGGGTCCGGCTGTCCAGCCCCGCCCTCGGACGGCGACTGCTTCTGGGCGTCCCGCTCCGGCGCGGAGCCCTCGGGCTGCTCGGACCGGGTCTGCTCGGCGTCGGACGACGCGGCGCCGTTGCCGCGACCCCGGCCGCGCTGGCCCGCGGAGCGTCCCCCGCGGCCCTTCGAGCCCTCGCCGCCCCGCCGTCCGGAGCCGCGACCGGACCCGGTGCGGTCCTGCGACGCGTCCTCACCGGAGTCCTCGGCCGAGAAGGCTGCGGAGAGCGAGTCCAGGGTGAGCGCCTCCTGCTCCGCGCGCTCGTCCTTCTGCCCCTGCGGGAGCTCGATGACCTCACCGTGGATCGTCAGGCTGGACCCGGCGTCACCCGCGGCGTGCTCGCCGCGGGGCTCGGAGGCACCGTTCCCACCGTTCTCGGTGGCGGTGTCCTCGCCCTGGTTCCCACGACCGCGGCTGCGCTTGCCGCGACGCTTCTTCCGACGCCGCCCGCTCTCGGAGTCCGCCGCACCGTGCTCGGACGCCTGCTCCGGACCCCGGTTCCCGTGCTCCGTGTGCTGGGCGGTCGAGTCCTTGTGCTCGGCTCCGCCGCGGGAGCCGCCCTGCGCGTCATCGTCCTCATGGGAGGAGGCGGCCGCGATGTTCGCGAACGCCGTGCGGGCGGCCTCGTCCCGGGCCTGCTGCTGGTCGTCCGCGCCACCCCGGTTGTTCGACCGGGATTTGTCCTGCGGCTGGTTCTGCTTCTGCCGCGAGCGCTTGCGCTCGTTGCGGTTGCCGCCGCGGTGGTCCGGCGCGGTGGCCGTGGAGCGACCCTTGAGGGGGTGGTCGTGGACCACGACGCCGCGGCCCGCGCACTCCTCGCACGGCTCCGAGAAGACCTCGAGCAGGCCGGTGCCCATGCGCTTGCGCGTCATCTGCACGAGACCCAGGGAGGTCACCTCCGCCACCTGGTGCTTGGTGCGGTCACGGCCCAGGCACTCCACGAGCCGGCGCAGCACGAGGTCGCGGTTGGACTCCAGGACCATGTCGATGAAGTCCACCACGATGATCCCGCCGATGTCCCGCAGCCGCAGCTGGCGCACGATCTCCTCGGCGGCCTCGAGGTTGTTCTTGGTGACGGTCTCCTCGAGGTTGCCGCCGGAACCGGTGAACTTGCCGGTGTTGACGTCCACCACGGTCATGGCCTCGGTGCGGTCGATGACGAGCGAGCCGCCGGAGGGCAGGAACACCTTGCGCTCCAGGGCCTTCTGGATCTGCTCCTCCACGCGCATGTGCTCGAAGAGGTCCTCGTCCTCCGTCCAGCGCTGCAGCCGGTCCAGCAGGTCCGGGGCCACGTAGGTCACGTACGCCTCGATGTTGTCCCACGCCTGCTCGCCCTGGACCACCATGGCGGTGAAGTCCTCGTTGAACACGTCGCGGACCGTCTTGATGGTGAGGTCCGGCTCGGCGTAGAGCAGTTCCGGCGCCAGGGTCTTGGTGGAGCCCGCCTTCTCCTGGATCTGCTCCCACTGGGAACGCAGCCGGTTGATGTCGTTGGTCAGCTCGGTCTCGGACGCGCCCTCCGCAGCGGTGCGCACGATCACGCCCGCGCCCTCGGGCAGCCGGTCCTTGAGGATCTTCTTCAGCCGCTGGCGCTCCACGTCCGGGAGCTTGCGGGAGATCCCGGTCATGGACCCGCCGGGTACGTAGACGAGGTAGCGCCCCGGCAGGGACACCTGGCTGGTGAGCCGGGCTCCCTTGTGACCCACGGGGTCCTTGGTGACCTGCACGAGCACCGTGCTGCCGGGCTTCAGGGCGTTCTCGATCTTGCGGGGCTTGTTGCCGAGCTCCGCGGCGTCCCAGTCCACCTCGCCGGCGTAAAGCACGGCGTTGCGCCCGCGTCCGATGTCCACGAACGCGGCCTCCATGGACGGCAGGACGTTCTGCACCTTGCCCACGTACACGTTGCCGATCAGCGAGTCCTGCGTGGTGTGGGAGACGAAGTGCTCCGCGAGGATCCCGTCCTCGAGCACGCCGATCTGGATGCGGTCCTCCTTCTGGCGGACCAGCATCTTGCGCTCCACGGACTCGCGGCGGGCCAGGAACTCGGCCTCGGTGATCACGTGGCGGCGGCGGCCGAACTGGCGGGACTCGCGACGGCGCTGGCGCTTGGCCTCCAGGCGCGTGGAGCCCCGGACACCGACCACCTCGTCGCTGCCCGTGCCCTCGGACGCGCCGCGCGGGGCGCGCACCCGCGTCACGGAGCCGTCGGAGTCGTCCACGAGCTCCATGTCCTCGTCCCCGCGACGACGCCGCCGGCGCCGCCTGCTCGAGACGCTCCCGTTCTCGTCGTCCTCGTCCTCGTCGCGGTGCGCCGCACGCTCAGCGTCGCGCTCCTGGGCGGCCTCGCGCAGGCGGGCCTTCTGCGCCTCGGCCGCACGGCGGATCTCCTCCGGGTCCGGGGCGCGGAACAGCAGCGAGGCACCGGGGCCGAAGGCTCCGAAGTCGTCCTGCGTGGGGGGCTGGGTGCTCTCCTGCGCGGAGCCGTCGTCCTCGGACGCCGTGTTCTCGGCCGAGGCATCGGTGGCCTTCTCCGCCGCGGCACCGTCCTTCTCCGCGGTCTCCGTCTTCTGGGACCCGGTGTCCTGGCCCGCCGCGGCGTCGTCGTCCGCCTGGTTCGCTGCGGTTGCTTCGTTCGTGGCCTCGGTCGCCCGCTCGGCCGCCTCCTCGGCGGCGGGCTCCGGGGCGGCGGGGACCTCGCCTGCGTCGACGGCGGCGGCCGTGGCGATCGCCTGGCTCGTGCCGTCCACGGGGGTCACCGTGGCCTCGGGGGTCTGTGCGGTGGTGTCCTGTTCAGGTTCCATGTGCAGTTGTGCTCCTGCTCGGGGCACCGTCCGCACCCGGGCCCGAGGTGTGCTCGGTCGGTCGAGCCGGTGTTCTCCACGCGGCCGCCGGAAGTCGGTGTCGTACCCGCGGGCGCGGCCTGTGGGGCGCGCTGTCCGCAAGCCGGCGGATGCCCGAGTCGCTCGGTCCGTGGGACCGCGAACTTTAACCGGTGGCGGACGCGCTCGATCCTGTGAGAGCCGCGGGTCCGTACCGATGGTTGTCGGTGCTCCTGCCGGGCCGGTGTCTCACGTGCGGCTTGAGGACCGACCGCGCACCAGTATCTCACAGTCGTCCCCTGTGGCCGCGCATCCGGGTGGTGCACGCCACAGCTCCACCGCGGTGAGAGCCACCGGAGGCGCACCTCTGCGCGGCACGTCCCCCGGCCGGTGGTCTACGATCGGGCGCGTGAGTTCAGCATCCCGCCCCGCACCCACCACCGCCACGGGACACCCGAGCGGTACCCCCTCGGACACGGTTCCGCCACCCGTGACGCGCTCGGACCGCACCTGGGGGGTGCTGGCCGTGGTCCTCTCCCTGATCGGCTTCGCGGCGTCCGCGGAGCTCGTGGCCGAGCGGCTGGCCCTGTACCAGGACGCCGGGCACCGGGCGAGCTGCGACATCAACGCGTGGCTGGCCTGCGGCACGGTCATGCGCACCCCGCAGGCGGAGCTGTTCGGCTTCCCCAACCCGTTCATCGGGATCGTGGCCTACGCCGTGGTGCTCGCCGTGGCGGTGGGGGTGCTGGCCGGGGCGCGCTACGCCCGCTGGTTCTGGTGGCTGCTGTGGCTCGGGATCGCCGCCGGTTCCGTGTTCACCCTGTGGCTGTGGTGGCAGACCACGTTCCACATCAACGCCCTGTGCCTGTACTGCATGATCGTGTGGTGCGCGCAGACCTACCTGCTGGCCCACACGACGGCACGGATGCGCCGTGCCGGAATGCTCGGCGGCGCCGGCCGGGAGGGCGCCGGCTCCACCGCGTGGGCCTGGCTGCTGGGCACCGCGGTGCTCGTGGTGGTCTTCGGCGTGGTGGCCGTCCGCTTCGCGCCGGCAATCCTCGGCTGACGACCCCTGGCACGACGACGACGGGGCGGCACCCACGCTGGGTGCCGCCCCGTCGTCGTTCTCACCGTCCAACGGCCCGTGCCAGCCGTCAGACTCGGCACGCGCCGTGGTGGTGCGGGTGTGGCTCAGGCGAACCAGATGCCGATCTCGCGCTCGGCGGACTCCGGGGAGTCCGAGCCGTGCACGAGGTTCTTCTGGACCTTCTCGCCCCAGTCCCGGCCCAGGTCCCCGCGGATGGTGCCCGGGGCGGCCGTGGTGGGCTCGGTGGCCCCGGCGAGGCTGCGGAAGCCCTCGATCACGCGGTCGCCCTCCACCACCGCGGCGACCACCGGGCCCGAGAGCATGAACTGCACGAGCGGCTCGAAGAACGGCTTGCCCTGGTGCTCGGCGTAGTGCTGCTCCAGGATCTCCCGGGTGGCGTGCACGAGCTTGAGCTCCGCGAGGGTGTAGCCCTTGGCCTCGATGCGGGCCAGGATCTGACCGGTGAGGCCGCGCTCGACGCCGTCCGGCTTGACGAGGACGAGGGTGCGCTGGGACATGGGTCTCCTTGGTGTCGGGGTGGAGGTGCGGGAGCCCTGGTGGGCCCCGCACCCGGTTCGGGACCGAGCCTAGCGAACGCGGGACCGCTCGTGGGGTCGCGCCCGCCCGAGTGGCTCACACCCGGGGGTTCTCTGCCTCCCAGCGGCGCTGCTCCTCGGCCCGCTGCACGTTCTCCCGGTCCATGCGACCGCCCTTGACCACGGCGTACCACCACGCGAGCGCGCACAGCGCCCCGATCCAGAACATGGCGGGGACCACGAAGCCGGTGGCGATCAGCACGAGCTGCAGCACCCATCCGGCCGCGTAGCCCCACGGCCTGCGCAGCACCGCGCACAGCAGGACGAACAGCAGCGCGAGCACCACGGAGCCGCCCATGAGCCACAGCTTCTGGGGTGTGCTCCAGTCCTGCGTGAACAGCCCGTAGGCCGTGAGCGCGGCGAAGAACACGATGAACGCCTCGATGCACAGCACGCAGGACGCGAACATCATGCGGATCGAGCGGGGCTTCTTGGGCTGGCCGGGGCGCCACTCGCGCTGGGCCTTGGTCATGCGGGCCATGCGGCTCCTTCCAGGGGTGCGGTCACGAGGGGTGCGGGCGACGGGTCACAGGCCGAGCAGCGCACGGGCCTCACCCACCACCGTGATGGAGCCGGTGACGAGCACCGCGCCGTCGAACTGCTCGCGGGCCGCGGCGTCCTGGATGGCCTCGGAGCACGCGTCGTCCAGGCGATCGGCCACATGCACCACGTCCTCGTCGAAACCCATGTCCACGGCGATCTCCGCGAGCTCCGCCGGGGGCACCGCCCGCGGGGAGTGGGACGCGGTGCACCACAGCTCCAGCTCGAACTCGTGGTACTCGTCCGCGAGCACCCGCATCATCGTCTCCACGTCCTTGTCCCCCAGCACCCCGACCACAAGGTTGAGCTTGCTGAACGTGAACGCCTCGCGCACGGCCGCGGCGGAGGCCACGAGCCCGTGCGGGTTGTGGGCAGCGTCGAGGACCACGGGCGGAGCCTTGCGTGCGAGCTCGAGGCGACCGGGCGAGGACACCGCGCCCAGACCCTCGCTCACGAGCTCGGGGTTCAGCGGCTTCTCGCCACCGCCCAGCAGCGCCTCCACCGCGGCAATTGCGACCGCCGCGTTCTGCGCCTGGTGGGCGCCGAACAGCGGGAGCATCACGTCCGGGTACTCGCCCGCGAGTCCCTGGACCGTGATGACCTGCCCGCCCACGGCGGTGGTGCGCGCGGTCACGGAGAACTCCACGCCCTCGAAGCGGAAGGGAACTCCCAGCTCCTGCGCGCGCTCGAGCAGCACCTGGGCCGCACCCGGCTGCTGGGCGGAGCTCACGAGGAACCCGTCCGGCTTGACGATCCCGGCCTTCTCGCGGGCGATGTCCTCCACGGTGTCACCGAGGATGTCCGTGTGGTCCAGGTCGACGGGCGTGACCACGGAGACCGCGGCGTCCGCCACGGTGGTGGCATCCCACGAGCCGCCGATCCCGACCTCCAGGACCATCATGTCCACGGGCTCGTCCGCGAACACCGCGAACGCCAGCACCGTGAGGGTCTCGAAGTACGTCAGACGTGGGGCGCCCTCACCCTCCAGGTGGCGGTCCACGAGGTCCAGGTACGGGGCGATCTCCGTGTAGATCCGCACGAACGTCTCGTCGGAGACGGGCTCGCCGTCGATGCTGATCCGCTCGGTCACGCGCTCCAGGTGCGGGCTCGTGTAGCGGCCCACCCGCAGGTCGTGCGCGAGCAGCAGGGACTCGACCATCCGCGCCGTGGACGTCTTGCCGTTGGTGCCGGTCACCTGCACCACCGGGGCGCTGCGGTGCGGGTCCCCCAGCGCGGAGACCGCGAGCTGCACCGCGTCCAGGCGCGGCGCCATCCTGTGCTCCGGCGCCCGGGCCAGCAGCCCCTGGTAGATCTCCTCGACGGACGCGAAGTTCTCGTGCTCGGTGGCGCCGCTCATGCGTCCACCACCGCCACGGTGACGTCCAGGTCCGTGGCCTCTACCAGCTCCAGCTCCCGGGTGAGGGTCTCCCCCTGCACGAGCTCGCGGTGCGCGTCCACCGCGGCCAGCGTCGCGGCGTCGGCGTGGACCGTGGTGCGGATCCGGTCCGAGACCACCAGCCCGGCATCCTTGCGGGCCTGCTGGATTGCACGGACCATGTCCCGGGCCACGCCCTCTGCCCGCAGCTCGTCGGTCAGCTCGGTGTCCAGCACCAGGAAACCGCCGCCGGGCAGCACGGTGACGGCGCGCGCGGAGGACGCCGCGGCGTCGTCGACCACCGTGACCAGCTCGTACTCGCCCTCCTCCAGCGCCACCGAGCCGGCGACGACGCCGCCGTCCTCGGTCACGGACCAGTCGCCCGCCTTGGTGGCCCGGATGACCTGTTGCACCTGCTTGCCGAGCCGGGGACCGGCGGCGCGCGCGTTGACCTTGAGCTCCTGCGAGATGCCGTAGTCGGCGGCCGAAACCTCGTCCGCGTCCACCAGCGTGACGGACTTGAGGTTCAGCTCGTCCGCGACGATCTCCTGGAACGTGCCCGCGAGCGCCTGCGCCCCGGGCACGGCCACGGTCATGCCAGCGAGCGGCTGGCGCACGCGCAGGCTGCTGGCCTTGCGCAGCGCGGAGCCCGCGGAGCAGATGGCGCGCGTGCGCTCCATGGCGGTGAGCAGCTGCTCATCGCGCGGGAACAGGGAGGCGTCGGGCCAGTCGGTCAGGTGCACCGAGCGCCCGCCTGTGAGCCCGCGCCAGATCTCCTCGGTGACGAGCGGCAGCAGCGGGGCGGCCACGCGGCACACGGTCTCGAGGCACGTGTAGAGCACGTCGAACGCCTCGGTGTCCTCCTCAAAGAAGCGCTCGCGGGACCGGCGCACGTACCAGTTGGTGAGCGTGTCCATGTAGGCGCGCAGGCGCTCGGCGGCGGCCCAGATGTCGTACTCGTCGAAGAGCCGCTGGGCATCCGTGACCAGGGCGCCGGTCTCGGCCAGGATGTAGCGGTCCATCACGTGCTCGGCCTCGTACCGCGGCTGGGCGTCGTAGCCCTCTCCCCCGCGGGCGGCGTTCGTGTAGAGACCGAAGAAGTGGTAGACGTTCCACAGCGGCAGGATCATCTGCCGCACGCCGTCGCGGATGCCCTGCTCGGTGACCACCAGGTTCCCGCCACGCAGGATGGGCGAGGACATCAGGAACCAGCGCATGGCGTCCGAGCCGTCCCGGTCCAGGACCTCGTTGACGTCCGGGTAGTTGCGCAGGGACTTGGACATCTTCTGCCCGTCCGAGCCCAGCACGATCCCGTGGGAGATCACGTTGCGGAACGCCGGGCGGTCGAACAGCGCGGTGGCCAGGATGTGCAGCGTGTAGAACCAGCCGCGGGTCTGGCCGATGTACTCCACGATGAAGTCACCGGGGTTGTGGGTCTCGAACCACTCACGGTTCTCCATGGGGTAGTGCACCTGCGCGTAGGGCATGGACCCGGAGTCGAACCACACGTCCAGCACCTCGGGAACGCGGCGCATCACGGACTTACCCGTGGGGTCGTCCGGGTTGGGGCGGGTCAGCTCGTCGATCCACGGCCGGTGCAGGTCCACCTCGCCGGCGGCGTTGCGGGGCAGGCGCCCGAAGTCCGCCTCCAGCTCCGCGAGGGAGCCGTAGACGTCGCGGCGCGGGTGGTTGGGGTCGCTGGACTCCCACACGGGGATGGGTGAACCCCAGTAGCGGTTGCGGGAGATGGACCAGTCCCGGGCGTTCTCGAGCCACTTGCCGAACTGGCCGTCCTTGACGTTGCCCGGGATCCAGTTGATCTGCTGGTTCAGCTCCACCATGCGGTCCTTGATGTCCGTGACGCTCACGAACCAGGAGGACACCGCGCGGTAGATCAGAGGGTTCCGGCAGCGCCAGCAGTGCGGGTAGGAGTGCTCGTAGGAGGCCTCGCGCAGCAGCGCGCCCCGGGCCCGCAGGTCCCGGATCACGGTGCGGGCGACCTCCTTGTCGAACACGTTGTGCCCGGCCAGCTCCGCGAGCGGCGCTCCCTCCGCGAGGGACTCGTCGGTGAAGAACCCGTGGAACTTCCCGCCCTCGTCCACGGACAGGATCACGGGGATCTCGTGCTCCGCGCACGTGAGCTGGTCGTCCTCGCCGTAGGCGGGTGCCTGGTGCACGATGCCGGTGCCGTCCGTGGTGGTGACGTAGTCGGCCACCAGCACCTGCCAGGCGCGCTGCGTGCCGAAGCGCTCGGCGTCGGTGAAGTAGTCCCACAGCGGGGTGTAGCGGATGCCCGCGAGCTGGGACCCGGTGTAGGTGGCCGTCACGGCCTCGGCCACGGCGGCCGCCGGGTTCTCGGCGTCGCCGTAGCCGAGGTCCTTGGCGTAGCCGCCCGCGAGCTCCTCGGCCACGAGGAACCGCCGGCCCTCGAGCTCTCCTGCCCCGGGAACCAGCACGTAGCGGATGCCGGGGCCGACGGCGAGCGCCTCGTTGGTGGGCAGGGTCCAGGGCGTGGTGGTCCAGGCAATGGCCTCGGCGCCGGCGAGCTGGGCGGCCGTCTCGGGCTCGGCGGCCCACGAGGTGTCCTCGGAGAGCCGGAACGCCACCGTCACGGACGTGTCCTGGCGCATCTTGTAGACGTCGTCGTCCATGCGCAGCTCGTGGTTGGACAGAGGCGTCTCGTCCTTCCAGCAGTACGGCAGCACGCGGTAGCCGGAGTAGACGAGGCCCTTGTCGTCCAGGGCCTTGAACGCCCCGATCACGGACTCCATGTAGTCCACGTTGAGGGTCTTGTAGTCGTTGTCGAAGTCCACCCACCGTGCCTGGCGGGTCACGTAGTCCTGCCACTCGGAGGCGTACTTCAGCACGGAGGCGCGGCAGGCGTCGTTGAACGTGTCGATGCCCATGGCCTCGATGTCCTGCTTGTCGGTCATCCCGAGCTGCTTCATGGCCTCGAGCTCGGCGGGCAGCCCGTGGGTGTCCCACCCGAAGCGGCGTTCCACACGGCGGCCCTGCTGGGTCTGGTAGCGGGCCACGAGGTCCTTGACGTAGCCGGTGAGCAGGTGGCCGTAGTGGGGCAGACCGTTGGCGAAGGGCGGGCCGTCGTAGAAGACGAACTCGTTGGAGCCGTCCGTACCGCTGTCGCGCTGGTCGATGCTGGCCTGGAAGGTGTTGTCACGCTTCCAGTAGTCGAGGACGCGCTCCTCGACCGCGGGCAGGTGCGGGGCCGCGGGGACGCCCTGGGCGTCGGGGTCGGTGCTCGCCTTGGGGTACACGAATGAGTCGGACACGGTGCTCCATCCTGAGGGTCTGACGGGTCAGGATGCGAGGACGCTCGGGCGCACGGGGCGCCGGTGGCGCGGTACCACCTCGCTTGTCCGCCGCGCCGCCGGGATGCCGACGACGCCGCGAGCCGCTCGTTGGGGGCTGTCACGGGCCCGAGTCGTCCGGTTCTACTGGGATCCCCACGGGGATCTGTTCTTCCGGAGGGGCTCCCCGGTGATGGCCGGATCAGCGCCCGTGCGCGCAGGGCGCACTCGGCCATTGTACCGCGCGCGGCGCCGGCGTCAGGCGGTCCTCTGCGAAGTGCGCCGCGGGCGTTCGGAGGCGGCCACCAATGGCCCACGAACGGGCACTCCGTCGCTGAGACCACAATGGACCGGGTCCTCCACAACGAACGCCTCCACCACCTGGCACCTGGGCAAGGAAATGCCCCCGACCATCTGGCAATAGGCGCCAGGACAGGAGGCCGGGGGCGGCACCGAAAGGACGATGCAATGCCTGATTCTATCCCACACGGTTCCCGCCTCCACGGCGTCATCGAAGCCGCGGAGCTGCTGGGCATGACCCGCCAGGGCTTCAATGCCTCCGGACAACCCGAGCCGGATGTCTGAATCGGAGACACCCGCGGATGGACCACCGAGACGCGGCGCGAGTGGGACCGCACCCGGAACCGGTGGCAGAAGATCACCGCCGAGAAGCGCGCATCGTCCAGATGTACCGCGACGGGTACAGCATCGCCCAGACCTCCGAGGAATGTGGGATCAGCAATGCCTCAGTGATCCGTATCCGCGCGGCCGAGAAGCAGCGAACAACGTCGACCACATCCGAACCGCCGCTGTCGTCATGGGGAGCCACCTCATAGTTTTCTTGATTGCTGTTGTTTTGAGTCGCCTTAAATGGGTTTACAGCCATCGTAACGCAATATCTCCCTTCGGAAAATTTTAAGGTTTTACTTTCCTCGTTGTTATTTTCTTTTTATCATTTCTCCTCGATTCGATTGGGTATTGTCCAGATACTGCTGTGTTTGATAGAGGGCAACCGGTACCGCCGGATGATCTCAATCTACTAGGGCCCGAGAGTGAGCCCCAACGGGCAAGCGACTTTCCGCCAAATTGGGGGCCAGCACCTAAATCCTACCCCTGGCCAGTTGCTTGGATCATCTCAAATTTTTGGATGCAAATCGCAAGGTACGCGCTCCAGCTACCCGCCGCGAGTCCCGGCACAGTGCGCCTTACCGTTGGGGAAGGCCGGCCTCGCTTGCCCACTGCCCCGCCTCCGGCAGGCGAGCCACGCCCAGCGCTCGCCGTGCGTAACCACGCGTGGTTGTGGCGCAGGGCGCCGATGTAGCAGTAAATGTGCTGGTGCTGACAATCCAGGGTTACATAATCCGGGCAAGGCCCGCGCCCTCAAATTGGCCGGTTGTTTATTACCACCCGGCAAATCCGGACGACCCCGTGAGGGCATAAAACTTTCTCACTCGGCAGGAGGAACCGATCGCGGTAGAAACCTTCTCATCTTCAATGGGTATCAGTGTGAACCAGTCTGGGGGATCTGTCCGCAACTCATTTTTTAAAAAGCAATCCCAGCAACCAATAACCAATAACCAATAACCAATAACCAATGCAAATATTATTAATACAATGACACACAGCAAAGCGATCACAACAAATGGCTGGCCCCGCACGAAATCGCACGGGGCCAGCGTGAAGTTCAATCTATTTAGTTTGACCAGGTAAGGGTTCTAATTTAGAAAAAATGTCTTCAATGTCTCGCTTACCTTGACCCCAATCGTATATCTGCGCGCTAAGCTTCGGTTCGGACGAAATTGCTACTTGCGTTTGCTGTGGAGCGATAGGCGTGAGACTTATAAATATCTTCGAGCCCCAAGTACTTATATTTAGACGTCGTGAGATATCAAAACTTTTTTCACCCACTTGTCGTACGGTGTATTTCGGCGATTCCAGAAGAGCGACCCGTTCCTTTAATTCGTTAAAATCAATATTAAAACAGGTCTTTGAACTTATTGAAGCGCCCTCTGTCTTAAATTCGTACCCCCTAGAGCTTCTTACTTTTTTAGGACGCGATAAAATAATCAGAACGGCGGAAATCAAAATTGGGGTTGCTGTCATAATCAATCCCACGGAAGTTGGAATTCCTGTTGTTATTGTTACCGCCAAAAATATTGCGGACATCAAAACCGCCCACAATATTATCAGTTTTCTTGTTTGTTTGGTAGTAATCTTTAACATATCAACCGAAAAGACTTCCACTCGCGGCACCCACGGCGCATCTCAGCGCCAAGTCATCCACTCCGACCTCATCCTCTGTGCCCTCCAGAGCTGCGGTTGCCGATTCATCTACCATGTCCCCGAGACACCCTCCGATAGCAGCACCAGCAAGGGCACCACCGGGACCTCCTGTTGCCCCTACAAGTGTGAATAACCCAGCAACTCCAGCACCAAGTAGTTGACCAACTGCCTCTTCACGCGAAGCTAAACCCAGGGGGTCGGAGTAGTTGATGGGGTCGTTTCCGGCGAAGGTGTACCGGTTGGCGTTCGCCGGGTCCAGGGGCGCGTCGAGGGTGTCGCGCTGGGTGAAGCGTCCGGTGCCCACGGAGTACCACCGGTACCCGAACTTCACCCAGTTCGTGGACCGGTCGTGAATACCACCCTTGAACTGGAACGGGTTCACCGGGTCCCCCTCACCGTTCTCATCGTTCAGTGCCGGCACACCGTAGGGGTCGTAGTCATAGGCGAAGGTGGTGGAGTCCTGGTTGGTGACCAACGCTTCCGGGTTCCCGATCCCGTCGTAGACGTACAGGCTCTGCACACCCTCGGCGGTGCGCAGCATCAATGGCTGCCCGGTCACCGGGTCGTTCTCCAGGTGAGCGGTCTTCCCGTTCAAGCTCACCTGCTCGACCACGGGCAACCCGAACTGGTTGGTGCGCCCGTACCCGTACTCGTAGTTCCCGCGAGTGGTCTTCTGCTTGATCAGCTCCGACTGGGAACCGCCGGCGTAGGTGTAGGTGAACGTGCCCTGCTCACGCGTGTGGGTCGTCATCTGCCCGGCCGCGTTGTAGGTGAACGTGCCCCTGATGTCCTTGGTCATGTTCCCCGAGGCGTCATAGGCGTAAGCGGGGTTGGTGATCTCGTTCGCCGCGTTGAACGTCAGGTTCGTGGCCTGATACCCCTCGGTCTTCGCCGAGGTCAGGCGGTTGCCGCGTGCGTCGTAGGTGTAGGTGTAGGTCCTGGGATCGGTGCCCCCGGTGCGCACAGCCTTGGTGACCTGGCCCTTGGTGTCGTAGGTGAACACCGTGGCCGAGGAATCCACCGCGTCCTTCACCCACTGGATCTTCGCCCGGTCCGACCCCGCCGCCCCGGCGGTGCAGCCGCCGGCCGGGGTGGTCCCGGCGGTGTAGCAGTAGGTCTTGTCCTGGACCGTGGTGTTCGTGGTCTCCCCGTTGCCGACCTTGGCCACCGTGTGGGAGATGCGCCCGGACTTGTCGTAGTCGGTGTGCTGGTGCGCGGCCCACTTCGTGTGGTCCCCGCCGGGGGTTTCCATCCAGATGTCCGTGCGCCGGCCCCGGTCATCGGTGGCCATGTCCGCGCGCTTTTTCTGCCCGCCGGACTCGTACCAGATTGTCGTCGGGGTGCCCGCGGCGTCGAAGTCGTAGGTGGTGGTTCCACGCTTGTCGCTGACCGAGGTCAGGTTCGAGGCCTTGTCATAGCCGTAGGTGACTTCCTCCCCGGCTGCGGAGTGCCCGCGGGTGGTCAGCCGTCCCATCTCGTCGTAGCCCATGGTGGTGGTCCCGGACCCGTCCACCCGTTTGGTCTGGTGACCGTCCGCGTCGTAGGTGTAGGACACCGCCGGTGTCCCGTCGGAGTAGGACTCCTTGGTGACTCGTCCCATCCGGTCGTAGGCGTAGCTGATCTTGTTGCCGCGCCCGTCGGTGATGCTCGCCGTACGCCCCCACACGTCATACGTCAACGCCTGGGCTCCGAGGGTGGTGCCGGTGACCGGGGTGATCTTGGTCAGCTGCTTGTTGCCGTCGTAGGTGTACTTCGTGGAGTTGGTCCCGTTGCCCGGGGCGGTGGCGGTGGCCACGGTCCCGTCCGCGTTGTAGGTCACCGCAGCCGGTGTCCCACCGGCCTGGGCGGAGGAGAGCATGTTCCCCGCACCGTTGTAGGTGTAGGTGGACTTGTTCCCCGACGGGTCCGTGCCGGAGGTCGGCAGGTACTTCGTGGCCGAGGCCGTGTTCCCGTACTCCAACGAGGACGCCGCCCCGGTGGGCGAGGTGGACTTGGTCAGCGACTGGCCACCATTGGCGCCGAAGGTGTTGGTGGTGGTGCCCGCACTGGCCCCGGACCCGGAGGTGGTCGAGGCGATGTCGAAGTCCGCGGTGTAGGACGCGTCCTTGGAGCGCCCCACCGGGTCCGACGCCTTGGTGACGTGATCGGAGGCATCCAGGGTGAACGTGGAGCGGGGCACCGATCCCACCGGCTGGGACTGGTCCGTGTTCGGACCCGCCACCAGGGTCTGGGTGTCCGAGGCGTAGGCCAGGCGGGTCACCGCATTCTGCCCGTCCCCGGCCACCCGGCTCAGAGCCGTCAACCGGTTCGTGTCGTCGTAGGTGAACTCGGTGGTGTGGCCTTCCGGAGAGGTGACCTTGCGGACCTGCCCGTTCACGGACTCAAAGGTGGTGCGCTGGCCCTTGGCGTCGGTGAACGCGGTGAGGTTGTTCTTCGCGTCCTTCTCGAACACCACCGCCCGCGTCTCGGTTCCCGAGGTCTGGGAGACCTTCACCTCGCTGGCGCTGGTGGTGATCGTCGCCGTGCGCGCCCCGGCCGGTCCGGAGGACCCGGTGACCTTGGAGAGCACCCCATTGGTGTAGGTGTAGGTGGTCTTGTTCCCGTTACGGTCCGCCACCGAGGTCAGCTGCCCGTCAGCGTTGAACGTGGAGACCTGCGCGGTGGTCCGCGAGGTCAGGGTGTAGCCGGAGGAAGTCTTCACCAGGTCAGCCTTCACACCCTTCGGCGGGGTGAACGCCGCACCAGAGGCCGTGAACTTCGCGGAGAACCCGTCCCCGCCGGTGTAGAGCATCCCACCGGAAACCGTGGTCAGGGACCCGGAGCTGCCCGCGGTGAGCTCGAAGCCCTGCGGCAGCGCGGAGGACTCGGAGTGGTTCGGGGACTGGGAGTTGTTCACCAACCCCACCGCCCCCACCCCGGAGATCGGCAACCCGGCGATGGAGAGCATCACGTTGCCGGTTCCCACATCGACCGAGGCGTTCACCGAATCGGTGATGCTCACCGGCAACCGGGTCGCACCCGGACGGGCACCGAGCTTGCCGATCGTGGACTGGGCACCCGACGAGGCCGCCGGAACCGCGGTGGGAACCATCACGGCTGCGGCCGGGCCCACACTGGCCAACGCCAGTGTGGCCGCCACCGACAGCGCGGTGACCGCCCGTGCTGGGCGGCTGGCCCAGACCCGAGCAAACGATGATCGTGGGGACGATCCTGGACTCTGGAAGGCGCAGGGGGTAGCGCCGTAAAACTGCTCGGACATGGGGGGCTCCCGTCATTGGAAGTAGCAGTGACCTGAGAGTAGCCCCAGAAAACCCTCCACAGAGCCAAAAGTATGAACTGGGTCACGAAAAATTTTCCGTGTCGCACCGCCACGGAACGGCAACCGCCGCACCATGCGCCGTCGAGCCCTCCCGCCGTTCACTCCCTCCCCAGCGTCGCCACCCGCCCCACGAGGATCACGGCCGGGGCCTTCACACCGCGCTCGGCCGCGAGCGCCGCAATGGTGGCCAGCTCCCCCACGGTGGTGCGCTGGGTGGGGGTCCACCCGCGCTCGACCACCGCCACGGGGGTGTCCGCGGGGTAACCCGCCGCCAGCAGCGTGGCGCTGTTCCCCGCGAGTCCGCGCACCCCCATCATGAGGATCAGCGTGTGCCCCTCGCGGTACGGGACGTGGCGCAGCTCCTCGTGGGCGGTGATGACCGTGAACCCGTGGGCCATGTCCCGGTGCGTCACGGGGATCCCAGCGGCCGCGGGCACGGCGATCGCGGAGGTGACCCCGGGGACCACCTCGGTGGCGATCCCGTGGGCGTGGCAGAACTCCACTTCTTCCCCACCGCGGCCGAACACGTACGGGTCGCCGCCCTTGAGCCGCACCACCCGGTGCCCCGCCCGGGCCTGGTCCACGAGCGTCTGGTTGATCCGGTCCTGCGTGACCTTGTGGTAGCCGGCGCGCTTGCCCACGTCGATGATCTCCGCGTGCTCCGCGAGCGCCGGGAGCAGGTCCGTGGGGCCCAGCCGGTCCGCGACCACCACGTCCGCGCCGGCCAGCAGGTAG
The DNA here is from genome assembly GCF_030407675.1 of Kocuria sp. APC 4018. Taxonomy (NCBI): domain Bacteria; kingdom Bacillati; phylum Actinomycetota; class Actinomycetes; order Micrococcales; family Micrococcaceae; genus Kocuria; species Kocuria sp. APC 4018. The sequence continues at coordinate 24,725 of NZ_JASDCY010000019.1, forward strand.
CGCCCGCGCACCGTCAGCAGGCCGGGGTCCCCGGGTCCACCACCCACGAGGGCCACGGTTCCGGGCTGCTGCGCGTCCAGCGACCCGGGTGCCCCGGGACGTCGCGCTCCCACCGGGACCTCCCCGGTCTCCAGGCGTGCCGCGATCCACGCGGTGGCGGCCTTGGCCCGGCGTGGGTCGCCGCCCGCGTTGACGGCCACGGTGACCCCGTGCGCGCGAGCAACGGCCGGGACCCACGCGCTGGACGCGGCGGCGTCGCCGCCCGTGACGCAGAAGACCCGGTGCTGCTCGGCGGTGCGGGTCACGAGGTCCTGGACGGCGGGCGAGTCCGTGTGGGCCAGCACGAGCCACGCCCCGGCCACGTCATCGGGACGGAAGCCCCGGCGATGCCACGTCAGCTCCCCGTCCTCCGCGAGCGCCCGCAGGTCCTCGTGCGCGTCCGGCGCCACGAGCTCGACCGCAGCGCCCTCGGCGAGCAGCGCGGGGACCCGGCGCGCGGCCACCGGCCCAGCACCCACCACGAGCACCCGGCGGCCGGTGAGGTTCAGGCCCAGGGGGTAGGTCATGGGCGGGGCACTCCTGAGCGACGGCGGGACGGAAACCGCCATGCTACGTGCGGCTCCATGGCCCCGAACCACGGCCGTCACGGGACGTCACACTCCCCCGGACGGGCCTCACTCGGTCGCGGTGCCCTGCTTCCAGTAGCCCATGAACGAGATGTCCGTCTTGGGCACGCCGCCGCTCACGCACATCCGCCGCAGGGACTTCACGGCGGAGGACTCCGCCGCGAGGAACCAGTACGTGCCGCGGCCCTCGGGGCGCGCCGTGGCCCACACGAACTCGGACTCGTCCTGCCAGGACGCCAGCTCCGTGTGGCCCACCGCCCAGTACCGGCGGGCGTGCTCCGCGAGCCGCTCCCACAGCCACAGCTCCAGGGCCAGGTTGCGCTCGCGGGCGCCGCGCGGCAGCCAGGCCCAGACCAGCTCGGTGCCGCCGTCCAGGACCACGCGGTGGGCGCCGGGCTCGTCGCACGACGCCGCCCGGGCCAGTGCCCGCGGACCCGCACCCGGGACAGCGTCGGCCTCCTCGGGGACCTCCACGGCCACGGTGATGGAGCGCGGGGGCTCGTACGCCCCGCCCGCCGGGCGGTTGACCCGAACCCGCTGCTCCACGCCGTCCACGATCGCGGAGATCGCGGGCAGTGCCGTCTCGTCCCCCGCGATCACCACGTCCTGGCCGGCCGCACGGCCGTCATCCCATGCGGCCCACCACGCGGAGTCGCCGGAGGGTACGAGCAGCCGCGCGGAGTCCCCTGCGCGGACCGTGTCGCCCCACGCGGCACCCGGGCCCATGCCGTGCTCGGCGTCCCCGTGCAGCACCACGTCGATCGCGAGCTCCGGCACCCGCTGCCCCGCGAGCTCCACCGTGGTGGCGTCCCGCACGGTGTAGGTGCGCATCCACCCGGCCTCCTCGCGCGGAGCGGCCATGAACTCGCGGCGCCAGCGGGCCATGTCGGCGACGTCCACGTCCACCGCGCCACCGGCGGGAGGGATGAGCAGCTTGACGTAGGAGTCCGCCCGGGGCCCGGGGCCCTGCTCGCCCCACGGCATGGTCCTCAGCTGCTCCCCCGCCACGTGCACCCGCACGAGGTGCTCGCTGAGCTCCTCGCGCCGGGTCACCGTGGCGTCCACGCACGCCAGCTGCATCGTCACTCCACCTCGTTCGTGTCATCCGTACCGGAACGCGACCGGCCCGCCGACAGCGGGATCACCACGCGGGCGTCGGTCACGGGATCGTGCAGCACGCGGGCGTCCATGTCGAACACGCGACCGACCACCTCGTCGGTCATGACCTCCTCCGCCCCGCCGCGGGCCACCACCTGGCCGGCCTTCATGGCCACGAGCACGTCCGCGTAGCGCGCGGCCAGGGACAGCTCGTGCAGCACCATCACCAGGGTGATCCCCCGGGCACGCTGCAACTCGCACAGGATGTCCAGGATCTCCACCTGCCGGGCGATGTCCAGATAGGTGGTGGGCTCGTCCAGCAGCAGCACGTCGGTCTGCTGGGCCAGGGCCAGGGCGATCCACACGCGCTGGCGCTGGCCTCCGGAGAGGTCCGTCACGTGGCGGTCCATGAGATCGCGCAGACCGGTGAGCTCGAGCGCCTCGGCCACGGCGGCGTCGTCCTCCGCGCGCCAGCGCCCGAAGGCACCGCGGTGCGGGTGGCGACCGCGCGAGACCAGCTCCCGCACGCTCACCCCCTCCGGCGCCACGGGGTCCTGCGGCAGGAAGCCCACCGTCCGGGCAAAGCTGGTGCGGTGCCAACCGCGGACGTTTTCCCCGCCCACGAGCACCTCTCCGGCGGTGGGGGTCAGCTGGCGCGCGCACGTGCGGAGCAGCGTGGACTTGCCGCAGCCGTTGGCGCCCACGAGCGCCGTGACGCGCCCCGCCGGGAACGTGACGTCCACGTCCGTGAGCACGGGTGCGCCGCCGTAGCCGGCACGCAGTCCGCGCACGGCCACCTCGGACGACGCCGCCCGGACGGTCCGCGCGGCGCTCGCCGCTTCTGCGGGCCGGGCCTCGTGCCGCGGGCTCGCCGCGGTGTCCCTGAGCTCGTCCTCGGGGCTCATGCCTCCGCCTTTCCTCGTACGATGAGCAGCCACAGCAGCACGGGGGCGCCGGCAGCCGCGGTGACCACGCCCACGGGCAGGGCCAGGTTCGGGAGCGCCTCGGCGGCCACGTAGTCCGAGACGACCATGAGCACCGCACCCACAAAGGTCGCGTGGTGCGCGTGCCCGGCCCCGCCGCCGATGCCGCGGGCGATGGGCGCGGCCATGAAGGACACGAACGCCACGGGCCCCACGGTGGCGGCGGCCACAGCCACGAGGGTCACCGCGAGCGCCAGGGCCGCGAGCCGCACGCCCTGCACCCGCACGCCCAACCCAGCGGCGAGCGCATCCCCGGTGCCGAGGGCGTCCACGGCGGGCGTGAGCACCGCGCACAGGGGCAGCAGCACGAGCAGGCAGAGCCCCACCTGCGCGATGTCCTGCCACGAGGCGGCATTGAGCGAACCGGTGAGCCACTGCATCGCGTCCTGCGCGGCGTAGATGTCTGCACGGGTGAGCACGCCGTTGATGGCCGCCCCGGTGAGGGCACCCCCGGCCACACCGGTGAGCACGAGCTTGCCGATGCTGGCGTGCGCGCCCCCGGCGGCGAGGATGACCGCCAGCATCAGACCGAAGCCACCCGCCAGCGCGCTGACCGTCACCGCGGCCCCGGAGAGTCCCGCGGTGATCGCCACCACCGCACCGAGTCCCGCGCCGGAGGAGACGCCCATGATGTCCGGGGAGGCCAGCGGGTTGCGCAGCACGCGCTGGAACAGGTGGCCCGCGAGTCCGAAGGCGGTGCCCGTGAGGATTCCCAGGACCGTGCGGGGCAGGGTGATCTGCCACACGATGTAGTCCGCCGGGCCCTCGTAGTCGTGGGCCAGCACCGCAAGCAGGTCCGGAACCGCCACCACGTACTTGCCGAGCGCGATGCGGGCGAAGGACGCCACGGCCAGCACGAGCAGCAGCAGGAGGGTGACCCTCCGGGTGCGGCGACGCGTGCGAGCACGGCCCGAGCGGACGGCGTCGACCGTCTCCGCACGGGACGGGAGCTGCAGCGCTGCGCTCATGCCGCCACCGTCCTACCGCGCAGCACGGCCACGAGGGCAGGGGCGCCGATCACGACCAGGGCGATCCCCACCTGGATCTCCCGGTCCGGGACCAGCACGCGGGCCACGACGTCCGCGAGCAGCACGATGGCCGGGCCCGCGAGCAGGCACGCCGGGATCACCCGCCGGTAGGAGACTCCCACGACCACGCGGACGGCGTGGGGCACGAGCAGCCCGCAGAACACGAGCGGGCCCACCAGGGCGGTGGACGTGCCCGCGAGCAGCACCACGGCCACACCGACCAGCCCGCGGGTCAGGGCCGGGTGGGTTCCGAGCCCCCGGCCCAGGGCGTCCCCGAGCGTGAGGGTGTCCAGGGAGCGGGCCAGGCACCACCCGAGCACGAGACCCGCGACGACCACCGGGGTGGCCGCCACCAGGAACGTGCCGTCCGGGCGGGTGAGCTCTCCCACCTGCCAGCGCCGGAAGGTGTCGAACGTGGCCTGGTGGCTCAGCAGGACCGCGCTCGTGAGCGCGGTGAGCCCCGCGGACACGGCCGCACCCGTGAGGGCCAGGGTCACGGGACGCGCCCCGCCGCGGGCGGCAGTGGCCAGTCCGTACACCGCGACCATGGCCACGGCCGAGCCCAGCGCGGCCAGCCACAGCTGGTTTGCCACACCCGACAGCCCGAACAGCGCACCCCCGGTGACCACCGCGAACGCGGCACCGGCCGTGAGCCCCAGAATTCCCGGATCGCCGAGCGGGTTGCGGGTGGCGCCCTGCAGCAGAGCACCTGCCACGGACAGGGCCGCCCCGGTGAGCACCCCGGCGGCAGTGCGCCACACGCGGGACTCCACCACCGCGCCGTCGAGCGGGGGCACGCCCGGCACGGCGCCGGGATCACCGCCGAAGGCCTGCGGCACCACACGCCACGTGCTCGCGAGGTCGATCGGGCGGGCGCCGCACGAGATCGAGAGGACCACCGCCACGAGGAGGACGACCGCCATGACGAGCCACGGCAGGACCCGGCGCCCCGGGCGCCCTGCACGGGAGATGCGCGGGACGTGGGCGCCGCCGGCGGTGCCGGAGCGTGTGAGGGAGGGGCTGGCGGGCACGGAGGTTAGGCCCCCAGGGCGTTCTTGATCGCCGGGACGTGGGTGTCCAGGGCGTGCGGCAGGGACAGCGGCGAGGACGAGTACCCCGAGAGTACGTCCTGCTTGGTCGTCAGGAACAGCCCGTGGCCGGCGGCGATCGCCGGGATGGTCTCGAGCACGGGGTCCGTGCGGAACTTCTCGGCCTGGGCGTCGTCCTGGGCGGCGGCCACGAAGAGGTCGCTCTCGAGCTCGTCCGCGCGCTCCTTGGGCCACTCGCGCCAGAACTCCTTCTCGGAGACGTTCTTGGTGACCACGGGGGCCAGGGACAGGCCCAGCTCGGTGAAGAAGCGGGGGCGCCCGTCCGAGGGGCCGTAGAAGCCCAGGGACTGGGAGACGTCCCCGTAGATGAAGCTCTTGCCCCTGGCGTCACCGAGCTCCTCGGAGCGGGTGCGGATGAGCTCCTCGGTCTGGGAGATCAGGTCGTCGCCGGCCTGGGAGCGCCCCAGGGCCTGGGCGGTCACCCGCTGCATGTCCTGCCACGAGTTCACCCACGGGCCCGTGGGGTAGGCCACCGTGGGGGCGATCTTGGTCAGGCGCTCGTACTCCTCCTGGGTGACCCCGGAGTTCACGGCGATGATCAGGTCGGGGCTGAGCTGGGCGATCTCGGTGAAGTTCACGCCGTCGGACTCGTCCATGGTCTTCGGCGCCGTGCCGCCCAGGTCGGAGACCTTGGCGTCGAACCAGTCGGTGGAGCCCTTGTCGTTGCCGCCCCACGCCACCTTGGTCATGCCCACGGGAACCACGCCGAGTGCGGCCACGAAGTCCTGGGTGTTGCTCGCGCCCACGCACACCACGCGCTCGGGGGCCTTCTCCACGGTGGTGGACCCCAGGGCGTGCTTCACGGTCACGGGGAACGTGTCGGTGGGAGTGGAGGGCGCCGAGGCGCCCGGTGCCGCGTCCGAACCGCCGCCGTCCCGAGAGCCGGTGGAGCACGCCGTGAGCCCTACCAGGGCGGTCACGGCCAGGCCGGAGCCGAGCAGGGTGCGGCGGCTGAGCTGGCGGTGGGGCTGGGACGAGTCGCGGGACATGGGCTCTCCTCGAGCGGTGAATTTGATAAGGTTTGCCTAACCTAATTCACTCGCTTGAGGGGTCGCAAGTGGGCTGTCCGTCCCGCGGCCCGTTTCCCCGCCCCCGCGCGGCGCCCAGCCTCAGGAGGTGGTGCGGATCACCTTGTGCGGTGCCGCCTGGGCCACGGGCTTGAGGGTCAGCGTGTCGATGTTCACGTGGTGCGGCAGCTCCACCGCGAACGCGCAGACCTCCGCGACGTCCTCGCCGGTGAGCGGTTCGGCCACGCCCGCGTAGACCTTCTCCGCGGCGGTCCGGTCCCCGCCCAGGCGGTTGAGGGAGAACTCGGGGGTGTGCACGAGTCCGGGCGCGATCTCCACGACCCGCACGTTGTGCTCGGCCTCTTCCAGCCGCAGCGCCTCGGTCATCGCGCGCTCGGCGTACTTGGCGGCGTTGTACCCGGCACCGCCCTCGTACGCCCGGATCGCGGCCAGGGAGGTGAGGTTCAGCACCGTGCCCCGCCCGTTGGCGCGCAGCGCGGGCAGGAACGCCCGGGTGACCCGCAGGGTGCCCAGCACGTTGACCTCGTACATCCACTGCCAGCCCTCGGGGTCCGCGTCCGCCACGGAGTCCGTGCCGCGCGCCCCGCCGGAGATGTTGAGCACCGCGTCCACGGTCCCCTGCTCGGTGAGCACGCGGTCCCGCAGCGCGTCCACCTGCGCCTGATCGGTCACGTCCGTGGGCGCGGCGATCGCCCCGGTCTGCTCCGCGAGCTCCGCAAGCCGCTCCTCGCGCCGGGCCACGGCGTACACCGTCCACCCGCTCGCGCGCAGCCGCCGCACCGTGGCCTCGCCGATGCCGGTGCTCGCTCCGGAGACCACCGCCACCTTGCCCGCCCCCGCCGTGCCGGGGGTGCCGTATGCCGATTCCGTGTTCTGCGTCATGCCCCGCAGTCTACGGAGCACGACGCCGCACGGCCGGGTCCACGGGCCTGCGAGCGTTCCCGGGCCGGGTGCCGGGCAACGTCTCGCTGGTGCGTGCCGCCGGCGGTGGGGACGGGCCCTGACGCGCACCGGTGACCGGGCGGCGTCGTCCCCCGGGGATTCGAAGCGGGGAAAAACCCCGTGAGAGACTGGGCGCATGGCACACGAGATGACGGGTACAGACACGCCCGAGACCCCTGACCACGCAGCGACCACCGCCACGGTGAGCGTTCCGGATAAGCCGGCCCTGGAGGGCCTGGAGGAAAAGTACGCCGCGCAGTGGCGCGAGCACGGGACCTACGCGTTCCGCGAGGACACGGACCGGGAGTCCGTGTACTCCATCGACACTCCCCCGCCCACGGCGTCCGGCTCCCTGCACGTGGGGCACATGTTCTCCTACACGCAGACGGACGTGATCGCCCGCTTCCAGCGCATGAGCGGCAAGAACGTGTTCTACCCGCTGGGCTGGGACGACAACGGCCTGCCCACCGAGCGCCGCGTACAGAACTACTACGGCGTGCGCTGCGAGCCCGGCCGCCCGTACGTGGAGGGCTACCATCCGCCGGAGAAGCCCGCCAAGAACCAGCGGGACTGGGACGTGGTCTCCCGCCAGAACTTCATCGAGCTGTGCGAGGAGCTCGCCGTGGAGGACGAGAAGGTGTTCGAGCACCTGTTCTCCACGCTGGGCCTGTCCGTGGACTGGAACCGCACCTACCGCACGATCGACGCGCACTCCCGCAAGGTCTCGCAGCTCGCGTTCCTCGAGGACTACGAGGCCGGCAACGCCTACATGGCCGAGGCACCCACCATGTGGGACGTCACGTTCCGCACCGCGGTGGCCCAGGCCGAGCTGGAGGACCGCGAGCGCGAGGGCGCCTACCACCGGGTCTCGTTCCACCGCCCGGACGGCGAGAAGGTGTTCATCGAGACCACCCGCCCCGAGCTGCTGCCCGCGTGCGTGGCCCTGGTGGCCCACCCGGACGACGAGCGCTACCAGCACCTGTTCGGCACCACCGTGCGCTCCCCGCTGTTCGACGTGGAGGTGGAGGTCAAGGCGCACGCGCTGGCCAAGCCGGACAAGGGCTCGGGCATCGCCATGATCTGCACGTTCGGCGACCTCACGGACGTGACGTGGTGGCGTGAGCTGGACCTGCCCACACGGGCCCTGATCGGACGCGACGGCCGCTTCCAGGCCGAGCAGCCCGAGTGGATCGCGGACGGCACCCCCGCCGAGCGCTACGCGGAGGTGGCCGGCAAGACCGTGTTCTCCGCGCAGAAGGCCGTGGTGGACATGCTCCGCGAGTCCGGGGACCTGGAAGGCGAGCCCAAGAAGATCATGCACCCGGTGAACTTCTACGAGAAGGGCGACAAGCCCCTCGAGGTGGTCACCTCCCGCCAGTGGTACATCCGCAACGGCGGCCGGGACGCCGAGCGCCGTGACGTGCTGATCCAGCGCGGCCGCGAGATGGCCTGGCACCCCTCGTTCATGCGCTCGCGCTACGAGAACTGGATCGAGGGCCTCAACGGGGACTGGCTGATCTCCCGCCAGCGCTTCTTCGGTGTGCCCTTCCCTGTCTGGTACCCGCTGGACGCCTCCGGGGAGCCGGACTACGAGCACCCCGTGCTGCCCTCCCCCGAGCAGCTTCCGGTGGACCCCGCCGCGGACACCGCCCCGGGCTACACCGAGGAGCAGCGGGACCAGCCCGGCGGGTTCATGGCGGACCCGGACGTGCTGGACACGTGGGCCACCTCCTCCTTGACCCCGCAGATCGCCACGGGATGGGGCGTGGACGAGGAGCTGCACGCCAAGACCTTCCCCATGGACCTGCGCCCGCAGGGCCACGACATCATCCGCACGTGGCTGTTCTCCACCGTGGTGCGCGCCGAGACGCTGGCTGGTTCCGTGCCGTGGACCAACACGGCGCTGTCCGGGTGGATCCTGGACCCGGACCGCAAGAAGATGTCCAAGTCCAAGGGCAACGTGGTGGTCCCCACGGATGTGCTCGAGAAGTACGGCGCGGACGCCGTGCGCTACTGGGCGGCCTCGGCACGCCTGGGAGCGGACACCGCGTACGACGAGGGGCAGATGAAGATCGGGCGCCGCCTGGCCATCAAGCTGCTCAACGCGTCCAAGTTCGTGCTGGCCCAGGGCGTCACCGAGGCCTCCGTGCTGGGCTCCGGCACGGATGCCTCCGTGGTGACCAACGGCCTGGACCGCTCCCTGCTGGCCCAGCTGTCCACGGTGGTGCAGCGCGCCACCGCCGCGTTCCGCGAGTACGAGTACGCCCGGGCGCTGCAGCTGATCGAGTCCTTCTTCTGGACGTTCACGGACGACTACGTGGAGCTCGTGAAGGACCGCGCCTACGGTTCCCGCGGGGAGGAGGCTCAGGCGTCCGTGCACGCGGCCCTGGCCACCACCCTGGACACCGTGCTGCGGCTCTTCGCACCGTTCATCCCGTTCGCCACCGAGGAGGTCTGGTCCTGGTGGCGCACCGGCTCGGTGCACCGCGCGTCCTGGCCCGTGACCGACGGCTACGCCGGCGTTGCGGCCGAGGGTGACCCCGAGGTGCTCACCGTGGTGGGCGAGGCCCTGTCCGGGCTGCGCAAGTCCAAGTCCGAGGCCAAGGTCAAGCAGCGCACTGCGGTGCTCTCCGCCACGGTCTCCGCACCCGCGACCCAGCTGGAGCAGCTGCGTGCCGGACTCGAGGACCTCAAGGCGGCGGGCAACGCCGCGGACCTCACGCTCTCCCCCGCCGAGGGTGAGCTTAGCGTGAGCGGCGTGGAGCTGGAGCAGACCGAGGAGGCCTGACCCGGTTCCCCGGAGAAACACAACGGCGGGCCCCGGACATCGTCCGGGGCCCGCCGTCTGCGGAACGGGTCGGGGACCTCAGCTGAAGTCGGGGCCCTTCTCGCGGCCGCGCTTGAGCTCGTAGAACCCCGGGTAGGAGGCCAGCGCCAGCGCACCGTCCCAGACCTTCCCGGCCTCCTCGCCCTTGGGCGCGGGGGTGAACACGGGGCCGAAGAAGCCGACGCCGTTGACGGCGATCACGGGCGTGCCGATGTCCTTGCCGGCCACGGCCCGCGCCTCGTCCGTGGAGGCGCGCAGGGCGGCGTCGTAGTCCGTGGAGTCCTTGGCGGACGCGAGCTCCGCGGGCAGCCCGACCTCCGCGAGGGACTCGGTGATGATCTGCTCCAGGTCCTCCATACCGCCGGGGTGGCGGCGCGTGCCCATGGCGTCGTAGAGCTTCTTGCGGTACTCGTCCCCGTGCTGCTGCGCGGCGGCCTCGACCACGCGCACGAGCCACATGGACTCGTCGTGGCCGTGGTGGTGGTTGTCCGGGTTGTCCTCGTTGAGGATGCCCAGGGAGATGATCTTCCAGTCCACCTCCACGTCACGGACGCGCACGACCTCCTCCATCCAGCGGGAGGTCATCCATGCCCACGGGCACAGGGGGTCGAACCAGAAGTCGACGTGCTGCTTCTCAGCCATGAGAGTTCCTTTCGTTGGTTCGTGCGGCGTGTCACGCTGACTTGTGACGACGCCGCTCGGCCTCGATCATCTCGTGCGTGAAGATCTCGGGGTCCGCGATCTTGGCCACGGCGTCCTCGGTCACGAGCACGGCGGCGATGTCGTCCCGGCCCGGGAGGTCGAACATGACGGGCATGAGGATGTCCTCGAGGATCGCGCGCAGACCGCGGGCACCGGCGCCGCGCTCGAGCGCGAGCTTCGCGATGGCCTCCAGCGCCTGGGGGTCGAAGGTGAGCTCCACGCCGTCCAGCTGGAAGAGCTTGCGGTACTGCTTGACCAGCGCGTTGCGCGGTTCGGTGAGGATCCGCACCATGTCCGCAACTGAGAGCTTGGACAGCATGGTCACCACGGGCAGGCGGCCGATGAACTCGGGGATCAGGCCGAACTTCAACAGGTCCTCGGGCTGGACCTGCCCGGCGATGCCCACCTCGGTGGTGTCCTTGATGGGCGCGCCGAAGCCGATGCCCTTCTTGCCGGTGCGCTGCTGCACGATCTCCTCGAGACCGGCGAACGCACCGGCCACGATGAACAACACGTTGGTGGTGTCCAGGTGCAGGAACTCCTGCTGGGGGTGCTTGCGCCCGCCCTGCGGGGGCACCGACGCCACGGTGCCCTCGAGAATTTTCAGGAGCGCCTGCTGGACCCCTTCGCCCGATACGTCACGCGTGATCGAGGGGTTCTCCGATTTACGAGAAATCTTGTCGATCTCGTCAATGTAAATAATCCCCTGCTCCGCTTTCTTGAGATCGAAATCAGCGGCCTGGATGAGCTTGAGGAGAATATTCTCGACATCTTCACCGACATACCCGGCTTCCGTCAGGGACGTGGCGTCCGCGACCGCGAACGGCACGTCCAGCTTCTTGGCCAGCGACTGCGCGAGGTAGGTCTTGCCCGAGCCCGTGGGGCCCACGAGGAGGATGTTGGACTTGGCCACCTCGATGGCCTCTTCGTCCCCCTCCGCTCCAGCAATTGCGAGCGTGTGCCCGGAGACCCCGGCGCGGATGCGCTTGTAGTGGTTGTACACCGCCACGGCCAGCGCCCGCTTGGCGGGTTCCTGGCCGATCACGTACTCCTGGAGGTGATCGTAGATCTGCTGCGGGCGCGGGAGCTCCGTCTGGTCCGTCTCCGGGACCTCGGTGAGCTCCTCCTCGATGATCTCGTTGCACAGCTCGATGCACTCGTCGCAGATGTAGACGCGCGGGCCCGCAATGAGCTTGCGCACCTGCTTCTGGCTCTTGCCACAGAAGGAGCATTTGAGCAGGTCAACGCTCTCTCCGATGCGCGCCATGTGTCAGCCTCACAGTTCGTCGTGGCGGGTGCTGGGACCACTCTAGGCGAGGGGCGGGCGGTGCACCCAATCACCACCGCGGTGTCATGGGCAGCCCGCCGACGCTCGAACGGGACGCGGCCACGGCGGGCACCGGGTGCCCACCGTGGCCGCGTTCCACGCCGTGGCGGACCGCGTCAGGCCTGGGTCACCGTGGAGGGCTTGTTGATCTTGCGGGAGTCCAGGACCTGGTCGATGATCCCGTACTCCTGCGCCTCCTTGGCAGTGAGGATCTTGTCGCGCTCGATGTCGCGGTTGATGTCCTCCACGTTCTTGCTGGTGTGCAGCGCCATGGTCTCCTCGAGCCACGTGCGCATGCGCATGATCTCGTTGGCCTGGATCTCGATGTCCGAGGCCTGGCCGCCGCCCTGGCCCTCCATGGCGGGCTGGTGGATCAGCACGCGGGCGTTCGGCAGCGCGAGGCGCTTGCCCGGGGTGCCGCCGGCCAGCAGCACGGACGCCGCCGACGCCGCCTGGCCCAGGCACACGGTCTGGATCTCCGGGCGGATGTACTGCATGGTGTCGTAGATGGCCGTCATGGCCGTGAACGAGCCGCCCGGGGAGTTGATGTACATGGTGATGTCCCGGTCCGGGTCCTGGGACTCCAGCACGAGCAGCTGCGCCATGATGTCGTCCGCCGAGGTGTCGTCCACCTGGACGCCCAGGAAGATGATGCGGTCCTCGAACAGCTTGGTGTAGGGGTTCTGGCGGCGGTAGCCGTAGGGCGTGCGTTCCTCGAAGTCGGGGATCACGTAGCGGCTGGTGGGCAGCTGCGGTGCAGTGGCGTGAGGGAGGTTCATGAATCCGTCCTGAGAAGTCTGTGGGTGTGTCGTGGCGGGGCGGGGCGCGACTACTGCGCGTCCTTCATGGTCCCGCCGCCGCCGGTCACGTTGCTCGCGGACTGCGCGATGTGGTCGAAGAAGCCGTACTCCAGGGCACGCTGGGCGTCGAACCAGTTGTCGCGGTCGTTGTCGCGCAGGATGGTCTCGAGCGTCTGCCCGGTCTGCTCGGCGGTGAGCTCCGCGAGGCGCTGCTTCATGGAGAGGATCAGCTCCGCCTGCACGCGGATGTCCGAGGCCGTGCCGCCCATGCCACCCGAGGGCTGGTGCATGAGGATGCGGGCATTGGGGGTCGCGTAGCGCTTGCCCTTGGTCCCGGAGGAGAGCAGGAACTGCCCCATGGACGCCGCCAGACCGGTGGCCACGGTGACCACGTCGTTGGGGATCAGCTGCATGGTGTCGTAGATGGCCATGCCCGCGGTCACGGAGCCACCCGGGGAGTTGATGTACAGGAAGATGTCCGCCTCGGGGTCCTCGGCGGAGAGCAGCAGCATCTGCGAGCAGATGAGGTTGGCGTTGGTGTCCTTCACCTCGGAGCCCAGCCAGATGATGCGCTCCTTGAGCAGACGGTTGTAGACGTAGTCGTCCTGACCGCCCGGCGCCATGTCCTCCATGCGCGGAGAGGCCGGTGCGGCACCGTACGGCTGGTGGGGAGTGGAGGTCATGAATGCCCTCTTTCTTCTGGAAGGGTCGCCGCGGCTCGCCGGACGAGCGCGGGGCCCACGTACATTTCCTGAGTCAGAAGCGTAGTGCTCACCGTGTCCACCCAGCCCCAGATCCCGGGGCTGTTCGCTGGTGGCGCATGGTGGCACGCCCACGGCGAAACGCCGCGGCCGCCCCCGGTCAAGGGGCGGCCGCGGCGTCGTCTCACGCGTGCTCCGCCGGGGCGGAGTGGAGGATCACTCGCTGTCGGAAGCCTCGGCGTCCTCGTCCGCGGTGCCCACGAAGGAGGACAGGTCCACGGTGTTGCCCTTGGTGTCGGTGACCTTGGCGGTCTCCAGAACCTTGGCCAGCGCCTTGCGGCGGCGGACCTCGCCCACCATCATCCCGGCCTGGCCCGAACCGTCGAGCATCTGCGCGAACTGGTTCGGGTCCATGCCGTACTGCTGGGACATGGAGATGATGTAGTCGATCAGCTCGGACTGCTCCACGCCGACCTCTTCGGCCTCAGCCACGGCGTCCAGGATGATCTCGTTGCGGAACGCGGTCTCCGCGTTCTTGCGGACCTCGGCGCGGTGCTCCTCGGTGTCGTGGCCCGGCTCCGCGGAGGCCTGGGCCTGCTCGGAGTCGAAGTGCTGGGAGATCTGGTCCTCGATGACCTTCTCGGGCACGGGGACCTCGATGAGCTCCACGAGCTTGTCCAGGACCTTGTCGCGGGCCTCGATGCCCTGCTCCACCACGGCGGACTCGGCGGCCTGCTTCTTCAGGTCCTCCTTGAGCTCGGCAATGGTGTCGAACTCGGAGGCCAGCTGGGCGAACTCGTCGTCGGCCTCGGGCAGCTCGCGCTCCTTGACGGCGGTGACCTTGACCTTCACGGTGGCCTCGGCGCCGGAGTGCTCGCCACCGGCCAGGGTGGTCTCGAAGGTGGCGTCCTCACCCGCGGAGAGACCGGTCACGGCCTCGTCGATGCCCTCGAGCATGGTGCCGGAGCCCACCTCGTAGGAGAGGTCGTTGGCGGCGTCGACCTCGTCGCCGTCCACCAGGGCCTGCAGGTCCAGGGTCACGTGGTCACCCTCGGCCGCGGGGCGGTCCACGGACTTGAGGGTGCCGAAGCGGGCGCGCAGCTCGTCCAGGGCCCTCTGCTCGTCCTCGGCGGTGGCCTCGCGGGCCTCCACCTCCACCTCGAGGCCCTTGTAGTCGGGCAGCTCGATCTCGGGGCGGATGGCCACGGAGATCTCCACCTTGGTGTCGGCCTCGCGGTCGTTCTCCTCGGGCTTGGAGAGCACCTCCACCTGCGGCTGGGAGAGCGGGGTCAGCTCGTTCTCCGTGAGGGCCTGCTGGTAGAAGTTGTTGAGGCCCTCGTTCAGGGCGTTCTCCACCACGAAGTCGAAGCCCACGCGCTGGTCGATGAGCTTGGAGGGCGTCTTGCCCTTGCGGAAGCCGGGGATCTGGATCTGGTTGGCCAGCTCCTTGTAGGTCTCCTGCACAAAGGGCTTCAGATCCGCGTACGCGATGTCAATCGTGATCTTCGCCTCGGTGGGGTTGAGTTTCTCGACGGCGCTCTTCACTTCCGCTGTACTCCTGGGGTCGTTGGGTGCTTACGGCAACGGACCGGGGTCGGTCCGGTGGGTCGACGGGCGCTGCAGCACGGGTGCTGCGGTGCCCAGACGTCGGGGTGACAGGACTCGAACCTGCGATCTCCTGCTCCCAAAGCAGGCGCGCTAGCCACTGCGCTACACCCCGTGGTCGCGAGCTCGCCGGGCGGGCTGCGGGATCCCGCGCGAGCGCGGGACGAGGGCGCCGGACCACTCGGAGCGGGCCGACAACGTTCCACTCTATCGTGTCGCGGGGCCACGCCCGGAAATCGGGGCCCGGGACCGCGGGCGAGTGGAAGGCGGGGAGGGCCTCGTGTACTCTTTTCACGTCACCGGGGGCGTAGCTCAATGGTAGAGCCCCAGTCTTCCAAACTGGCTACGCGGGTTCGATTCCCGTCGCCCCCTCCAGACCCACGGAGAACCCCGCAGCGCCCGGCGTTGCCGGGTTCTCCGCATTTTGACGACGCCGCACGGTCACCGCAGCGGGCCGGCTGAGCTCCCCAAGTTTCCGGGCGTCCCCGAGTTCCCGGGCCTCCCCGACCTCAGGCCTGACAGCTCGGGCACCAGTACAGACCCCGGCCGTTGAGGTCCTTCTTCAGCACGGTGGTCCCGCACCGCAGGCACGGCTTCCCGTGGCGGTGGTAGACGTAGTTGGCGTGCTCGGGCCAGGCCTCGGCGTCCGGCACGCCCGGGCGGTCCACGGGGTCGGTGGTGATGATCCTGCCCACCCGCACACCCACGGCCATGAGGGCCACGTTCTCCTCCCACAGCCCCAAAAGGTCCTCCCGCGTGAGCGATGTGCCCGGGGTCATGGGGTCCACTCCGCGGCGGAAGAGGGACTCGGCCCGGAAGATGTTGCCGATCCCCGCCACCACGTGCTGCTCCATCAGCAGCACCCCGATGGGCCGTCGGGACCTCCCCGCGGCGGCGACGAACGGCTCGGGGTCGGCCTGCGGATCCAGCGGGTCCGGACCGAGCTTCGCCTCGGCGGCCGCGGCCTCCTCGGGGGTCTCGGCCACGCACAGCGCGGGGCCGCGCAGATCAGCCCAGCCGTGCTCCCCCGCGAGCCGGACCCGCACCGCACCCACGGGGGCCTCGGGAACCACCCGCCCGGCGTCGTCGTGGGCCACGGGGGCCGCCGCGGAGCCGGACTCGCGCTCCCCCAGCCGGCGCGGCGCGCCGATCGACGACGCCGCCGCGAACGTCTCGTCCCCCGCGAAGCTCCACGCGCCGTAGATCCCCAGGTGCGAGCGCAGCACGAGGACGTCCGTGGGGTCATCCGGCGCGGCGAAGTCCAGGTAGAGGAGCTTGCCGTGGGCCCTGGAGCGCGTCAGCACGCGGCCGTCGAGCAGCGCGGCGCCCGCGGAGAAGCGCCCCTGGGGGCTGCTCACGCGCAGCTGCTGCCCCTCGAAGAGGTCGGCCAGCTGGCGCGCGAGGCGGTGGACGGAGTGGCCCTCGGGCACGGGTGCTGGCCCCGCTCAGTTCGCGGTGAAGGGGCGCGTGGTGACCGCGGACAGCTTGCCCGCGATGTCCCCGGTGCGCTCGTACTCGCCCAGCTGGGCGATGCGGCGGACGTGGCGCTCGTCGCCCGAGAACGGCTCCGCGAGGAAGGTGAGGGCGAGCCCGAGGGCCTCCTCGAACTCGTGCTGACGTCCGCCGAGTGCCATCACCTGGGCGTCGTTGTGCTCGCGCGCGAGCTTGGCGGTGTCCTGGTTCCACACGAGCGCGGCGCGGATGCCCTCCACCGTGTTGGCCGCCATCTGCTCACCGTTGCCGGAACCGCCCAGCACGATCCCCAGGGAGTCCAGACCGTTCTCCCGGTCCTCCTTGACGCCCAGGGCGGCGCTGATGCAGAACGCGGGATAGTCGTCCGCGGCGTCGTACTCCACCGGCCCGTGGTCGATC
Source organism: Kocuria sp. APC 4018 (assembly GCF_030407675.1). Classification (NCBI taxonomy): domain Bacteria; kingdom Bacillati; phylum Actinomycetota; class Actinomycetes; order Micrococcales; family Micrococcaceae; genus Kocuria; species Kocuria sp. APC 4018. The sequence continues at coordinate 41,373 of NZ_JASDCY010000019.1, forward strand.
ATCTCGTACCCGTGCTCGGTGAGCTTCTCCATGAGGTGGTGCGAGAGCTCGAGGCCGGCGTGGTCGGTGGCAATGTGCACGCGCATGGGTGTCAGCAACTCCTGGCTTGGCGTGGGCGGTGCGCCGGGCGGCGCCCGCGGGGTCGGTGTGCGACCCCCACTGTATCGCCGCGCTCCCACGCCACCGGCCCGGACGGTCGGTGTCCGCCACGCACCGCCCGCCTGACGCGTGGGGAGGTGTGGCGGCTGTCATAATGACTGAATGCGCCGCGTGCGCATGGACTTGTCGTCGAGGAGAGGAACGCCGTCGTGCCCGGAACCAACCTGACCCGAGCGGAGGCCGCCGAGCGCGCCAAGGTCGTCTCGGTGCAGTCGTACCGAGTGGAGCTGGACCTCACCGAGGACCCCCGGACCTTCCGCGCGCGCACCACGGTGGCGTTCACCGCCGAGCCGGGGACGAGCACGTTCATCGACGCGATCACCGCCTCGGTGGAGTCCGTCACCCTCAACCGTGCGTCCCTCGACCCCGCCGAGGTCAGCGACGGCGAGCGCATCCAGCTCCCGGGGCTCGCGGCGCAGAACGAGCTGGTGGTCGAGTCCACCATGCACTACATGAACACGGGCGAGGGCCTGCACCGCTTCGTGGATCCGGCGGACGGTCAGGTGTACCTCTACTCGCAGTTCGAGGTCGCGGACACGCGCCGGATGTTCCCGGTGTTCGAGCAGCCGGACTTGAAGGCCACGTTCCAGTTCTGCGTGACGGCCCCCGCTGAGTGGGCCGTGGTCTCCAACCAGCCCAGCCCCGAGCCCGTGGCGGTCTCCGAGGGCGTGGCCCGCTGGGACTTCTCCCCCACGCCCGTGATGTCCTGCTACGTGACCGCGCTGATCGCCGGCCCGTACCTCAGCACCCGCGACAGCCTGGTCTCCTCCGACGGCCGCACCGTCGAGCTGGGGCTGTACGCGCGGCGCTCCCTGTTCGAGCACATGGACGCCGAGGAGATGTTCGAGGTCACCAAGCAGGGCTTCGAGTTCTTCGAGTCCCAGTTCGACACCCCCTACCCGTTCGAGAAGTACGACCAGCTCTTCGTGCCCCAGTTCAACGCGGGCGCCATGGAGAACGCGGGCGCGGTGACGTTCGTGGAGTCCTACATCTTCCGCTCCAAGCCTGCCCAGGCTCTCGTGGAGCGCCGCGCCATCACCGTGCTCCACGAGCTCGCGCACATGTGGTTCGGGGACCTGGTGACCATGCGCTGGTGGAACGACCTGTGGCTCAACGAGTCCTTCGCGGAGTACATGTCCACCCTGGCGTGCGCGCAGAACACGCAGTACACCAACGCCTGGACCACGTTCGTGGCCGGGGAGAAGTCCTGGGGGTACGCGCAGGACCAGCTGCCCACCACGCACCCCATCAAGGCCGAGATCCCGGACCTCGAGGCCGTGCTCGTGAACTTCGACGGCATCACCTACGCCAAGGGCGCCTCCGTGCTCAAGCAGCTCGTCGCGTGGGTGGGCCAGAAGGAGTTCATGGCCGGGCTCAAGCGGTACTTCGACAAGCACGCGTGGTCCAACACCGAGCTCTCCGACCTCATGGTGGAGCTCGAGGCCGCGAGCGGGCGTGACCTGACCGACTGGTCCGAGCGCTGGCTCGAGACCGCCGGGGTGAACACACTGGTCCCCCGCGTGGAGACCGACGACGACGGCGTGATCACCTCCTTCTCGATCGAGCAGATCGGCCAGGAGGGCCACCCCACCCTGCGTCCCCACCGCGTGGCCGTGGGCTTCTACGACCACCACGAGGACACCGGCCGGCTCACCCGCACGTTCCGCGTGGAGCTGGACGTGGACGGCGAGCTCACCGAGGTCCCCCAGCTTGTGGGCCGGGAGCGCCCGGACCTGGTGCTGCTCAACGACGACGACCTCGCCTACGCCAAGATCCGCCTGGACGAGTGCTCCCTGGCCACCGCCATGACCCACCTCGGGGACTTCGAGGAGTCACTGCCCCGCTCGCTCGTGTGGGCCGCGGCCTGGGACTCCGTGCACGACGGCGTGAGCCCCGCGAGCGACTACGTGGACCTGGTGCTGTCCAACGTGGGCCACGAGACCGACTCCACGGCCGTGCAGGTGCAGCTGCGCCAGCTGGACACCGCCCTGGACCGCTACCTGGCCCCGGAGCACGCGGACGAGGTGCGCGCAAGGGCCGCGGACACCCTGTGGGACCTCACTGCGGCGGCCGAGGCGGGCTCCGACCACCAGTGGCAGTTCTTCCGCGCCTTCCTGCGCCGCGCGTGCACCGAGGAGCAGGTGGACCGCGTGGCGGGCTTCTCCCGCGGCGAGGGCGTGCCCGAGGGCGTCGAGCTGGACACCGACACCCGCTGGGCGGTGCTCACCGCACTCGTGGCCGCGGGCCGCGCCGGGACCGACGAGATCGAGGCGGCCCTGCGCGAGGACAACACCGAGACCGGTGCGATCGCCGCGGCCACCGCGCGCGCCGCCGTGCCCACCCCCGAGGCCAAGGCCGAGACCTGGCGGCTGGTCGTGGAGCAGGGTGCCCTGCCCAACTCCCAGCAGCAGGCCGCGATCGCCGGCTTCTTCCGGGTGCACGACGACGCCCTGCTCACCCCGTACGCCTCCCGCTACTTCGCGGAGGTCACCGGCGTGTGGCGTGAGCGCACCCACGAGCTGGCCCAGCAGATCGCCGTGGGGCTCTTCCCCCGCAGCGCCAGGCAGGACACCGTGGACGCCGCCCAGCAGTTCCTGGACGGGCTGGATCCCGCCCACAGCGGTCTGCGCCGGATCGTGCTGGAGCGTCAGGACGCCGCGCGCCGCGGTGTCCGCGCCCAGCAGGTCGACGCCGCAGCCCGGGCCGAGCGCCCCGCCGACGGTTCGGACTCCGAGCGGTGAGCCCCGACCCCGGTCCCGCACGGGAACCCCACGCCACCGGCCCCGGGCCCCTGTCCCCGGACGCGGCCGCCCCGAGCGTGAACGTGCGCCGTCCGCTCGGGGCG
>NZ_JASDCY010000002.1:0-93640 GCF_030407675.1 Kocuria sp. APC 4018
ACACCCCCACCCCCGTGGAGATCCGCCGCAAGCGCTTCCCCGCCCACCAGATCACGGTGGACGAGGCCGTGGACCAGATGGAGCTGGTGGGCCACGACTTCTTCCTGTTCGTGGACAGGGATACCCAGGAGCCATCCGCCGTCTACCGCCGCAAGGGCTGGGAGTACGGTGTGATCAGCCTGAGCCAGGACGGGCGGTCCGAGCAGGAGAAGGTCCGGGCCTACCAGTCCGAGACCTCCGCCGCGGATTCCTGAGCCACCCCTGACGCGCGCCCACGCGCGCACCATGTCACGAGCGGGCCCCGCGACCACGTCGCGGGGCCCGCCCCACTGTGAGGGACCGCTCGGAGTCCCTCACGTACACTGTTCGGCGGTGCACCCTCTGTTCTGCCCGGTGCCCACCAAAGATCTCTGAGGAGCGAACACACGTGGCGTCATTCCTGGAAACGGTTCTCCGCACGGGCGACAAGCGCGTCCTGAAGCGACTGAGGACGTACGCGGACGCCGTGAACAGCCTCGAGGACGGGTTCAAGGAACTCACGGACGCGGAGCTGCGGGCAGAGACGGACGCGTTCCGGGAGCGCATCGCGGACGGCGAGTCGCTCGACCGGCTGCTGCCTGAGGCGTTCGCCGCTGTGCGCGAGGCGGCGTCCCGGACCCTGGGCCAGCGCCACTTCGACGTGCAGATCATGGGCGGTGCGGCACTGCACCTCGGCTACATCGCGGAGATGAAGACCGGTGAGGGCAAGACCCTGGTGGCCACGGCCCCGGCGTACCTCAACGCGCTCTCGGGCAAGGGCGTGCACGTGGTGACCGTCAACGACTACCTGGCCGAGTACCAGGCCAACCTCATGGGCCGCGTCTACCGTTTCCTGGGCCTGGAGACCGGGGTGATCCTGGGTGGTCAGGAACCCTCGGTGCGCCGCGAGCAGTACGCCGCGGACATCACCTACGGCACCAACAACGAGTTCGGCTTCGACTACCTGCGCGACAACATGGCGTGGACCAAGGACGAGCTCGTCCAGCGGGGCCACCACTTCGCGATCGTGGACGAGGTGGACTCCATCCTCATCGACGAGGCCCGCACCCCGCTCATCATCTCCGGCCCCGCCTCGGGGGAGGCCAACCGCTGGTACCGCGAGTTCGCGACCGTGGTGAAGACGCTCTCCCCGGAAACCGACTACGAGGTGGACGAGAAGAAGCGCACGGTGGGTGTGCTCGAACCGGGCATCGAGAAGGTCGAGGACTGGCTCGGCATCGACAACCTGTACGAGTCCCAGAACACCCCGCTGATCGGATTCCTCAACAACGCGATCAAGGCCAAGGAGCTGTTCCGCAACAACAAGGACTACATCGTCTCGGGCGGCGAGGTGAAGATCGTGGACGAGCACACGGGTCGCGTGCTCGCCGGGCGGCGCTACAACGAGGGCGTCCACCAGGCCATCGAGGCCAAGGAGGGCGTGGACATCAAGCCCGAGAACCAGACGATGGCAACCATCACCCTGCAGAACTACTTCCGCCTGTACGACAAGCTCTCCGGCATGACGGGCACCGCCCAGACCGAGGCCGCAGAGTTCATGAACACGTACGAGATCGGCGTGGTGGCCATCCCTCCGCACCGTGGCATCGCGCGCGAGGACAAGCGGGACGTGGTCTACAAGAACGAGGCCACCAAGTACGCGGCCGTGGTGCGCGACATCGAGGAGCGCCACGCGAAGGGTCAGCCCGTGCTCGTGGGCACGGCCTCGGTGGAGAAGTCCGAGTACCTCTCCCGGCTGCTCGCCAAGCGCGGTGTGCGCCACGAGGTGCTCAACGCCAAGAACCACGCCCGGGAGGCCGCGATCGTGGCCCAGGCCGGACGCAAGGGCGCGGTCACCGTGGCCACCAACATGGCGGGGCGCGGCACCGACATCATGCTCGGCGGCAACGCGGAGTTCAACGCCGTGGAGAAGATGGCGGAGCTGGGACTGGACCCGGAGCGGGACGCCGAGGAGTACGAGGCGCGGTGGCCCGAGGTGCTCGAGGCCTGCGAGGAAGCCACCCGGACCGAGCACGACGAGGTCCTGGAGGCCGGCGGGCTCTACGTCCTGGGCACGGAGCGTCACGAGTCCCGCCGCATCGACAACCAGCTGCGCGGGCGCTCGGGGCGTCAGGGCGATCCGGGGGAGTCCCGGTTCTACCTGTCGCTGTCCGACGACCTCATGCGCCTGTTCAACCCCGGTGCCGCCCAGCGGCTCATGGCGATCGCACCGGATGACGTCCCCGTCACGGGGCGGCTCATCACCTCCGGGATCGCGAACGCACAGAACCAGGTGGAGGGCCGCAACGCCGAGCAGCGCAAGAACGTGCTGAAGTACGACGACGTCCTCAACCGCCAGCGTGAGGTGGTCTACAAGGACCGCAGGCGGATCCTCATGGGAGACGACATCGAGGACCAGATCCGGCAGTTCACGGAGGAGGTCATCTCCTCCGTGATCGTGGAGCGCACCGGCAGGGGCCACCCCGAGGACTGGGACATGGACGGCCTCTGGGATGCACTGCGGGCCATCTACCCCGTGTCCCTGACCCCCGAGGAGGTCGCCGAGGAGGCGGGCGGGCTCCCGCGCCTGACCAGCGAGTTCCTGCAGGAGCAGATCCTCTCGGACGGCAGGGTGATGTACCAGGAGCGCGAGGAGGAACTCGGCTCCGAGGCCATGCGCAACCTGGAGCGCCGGGTGCTGCTGTCGGTCATCGGCCAGCGCTGGCCCGAGCACCTCTACGAGATGGACTACCTCAAGGAGGGCATCGGGCTGCGGGCCATGGCCCAGCGCGATCCCCTGGTGGAGTACCAGCGGGAGGGTCATGCGATGTTCCAGGACGTCATGGCCGCCATCCGCGAGCAGACGGTGGTGACTCTGTTCCACCTGGAGGTCCGCAAGCAGCGCACGGGAGCGGACGGTGGAGCCGTGGAGCTGAGCACCCCCCAGCGCCCGGCATTCCTGAAGTACACCGCCCCGGACGAGGACGGCACGCCCACGGCAGCCGTGGAGCGGGAAGGCTCCCCCGGCGTCGGTTCCTCGGACACCGTCGACTCGCAGGTCGACGCGGACGCCGCGGGCTCCACGGCGGCGCAGGGCGAGACTGCGTCCGCGGCCGTGTCGGAGGACTCCCAGGAGGTTGTCTCCAACCGGGCGCAGCGCCGCGGGAAGTCGGCGAGGAGCAGCTCCAAGGCCAGGCGCGGCAAGCGCCGCTGAGACCGGTACCGCAGTGGCGGGTCACCCCACCTCGAGGTGGGTGACCCGCCACTGCCGTGCCGAGCGCTCGATGCGCAGCGCCACGGCGCGAGCACGGGTGGACTCCTCCACCACGAGCGACGCCTCGTAGCAGCCGGGGGCCGGGCTGCAGACGCGGACCCGGCGGACGCGGGCGGCACGGTGCACCTCGAACAGGTCCCGCCGCTCGGGGCACTGCTCCTGCACGAGCTTCAGCATCGCGGCACGCTGGGTGAACCGCTCGACCACGTCGGGCTCGGTCCACCGGGACAACTGGGAAGCGGGCCGGGTTCCGGCCAGGATCTCCACTGCGGCCTGACCGATGCTGCGGGCGATCGCGCCCACGCGCTCGCTCTCGCTGCGTCCGGTGAGGGCGGCGGCCGAACGGTCCTGCCGCCACGCGTAGCCGCCCGGTGAGGTGCGGGGTGTCGGTGCGGGAACGGTGATGCTCATGGTGGGCTCCTTGGTGGGTGGGGCAGTGCATTCGGTCGGGAGGTCGGAGTGCGCCGGCGGCCGGTCAGGAGTCTCGCGGGCGTCGGGGACGGAGCGGCGCGGCGCGCGGCGGCGTTGCCCGGACCGCGGGGCCGCGGGGTGGGCGGTCATCCGGGGACTCCCGCGCTTCCCAGCAGCTGCGGTGGCACCCGCAGCTGCTGGCCGGGTCGGATCAGGTCCCCGTTCGCTTCCAGGACGTTGAGCTCCGCCCAGGAGCCCAGGTGCCGGCACACGTCCTCGTCCGTGGCCCGCGCACCCAGCAGCTGCTCCGTGAGGTCCCACAGGGTGTCGCCTCGGACCACGGTGAGGGAGCCGTCGACCACCCGCTCCGGTGCGGGTGCGTGCGTCGGCAGGGGAGCGTGCGTCGTCGTGCGCGGGGCGTGCGGCGAGTGCGGAAACCCGGGTGAGCCGGGAGCCTCCGGGCGGGCACCGGGGCTGCCCGGCGCCGCGGTGGCCGACTCGGGCTGCGGGGCCGGGGGAACGGACGGATGCACCGCGGCGTCGCCCGGTGCTGGAACGATGTCGTCGGTCGGCGCGAGCTGCTCCGTGCCCGTGGTCGGTGGTCCCCAGAACGGATCCACGGGGGCGTCGGCGGCGTGGGCGGGGACCACCGTGACCAGCTGGGCTCCCACGAGGGCGGCGGTGGTGCGGGCGATGAGCGCGGGAGTGAGGCGCCGCGCCCAGCGCTCCGCGCCCCGCCACCGGAGCACGTGCGCCACCAGGGCCACCCCGGCCATGGCCAGACCACCGAGCCACCAGGCCGCCACCGCGAGGCAGGCCGCTGCTGCGGTGACGGCCAGGGAGAGTTCTTGCGCGTCGAGGGCCCCGGCGGCGCTCAGCTGCGCGCTCCAGCGCAGCCCCAGCACACCCGTGACGGTGGCCAGAACGGGGACGCCGGACCACAGAACAGCTGACCGGCGGGAGGTCGGGGAGGGGCTGGGAGAGGGTGATCCCATTTTTGGCTCCGAAAAGTGTTGTTTGATGTCATTTGACATGTCTAGATCATCCGGTGCCCGTGGCTGCGAGTCAATGACCCATGAATACGGATGCAACCCGGCCGGAGTGCGGCTGTGGTGCGACGTCAGGCCCCCGTAGTGTGTGGCGCGGTGACGGCGGAGCCTCGGGACCGGGGCGGCCGTGCACGTCGGGGACGCGCTGTCGGTGTGGCGCCGGTTCGCGAGAGCTCAAGGGCACGGCCCACGGCGGCTACGGGAAGGAGATCGGCATGCGGTGGGACGAGCTGTTCCAGGATATGGAGTCGCAGCTGGAACGGGCCCGGATGAGTCAGGTGGAGCAGGAGGCCGTGGAGACGGCGCGCGCCGAGCTGGCCAGGCTCAGTCTGCTGGAGCGCCTGGCCGCGCACCGCGAGTCCACGGTGCGGCTGCGCCCGGCCCACGGGGAGACGCTCGAGGGCGAGCTCGTGGACGTCGGCGCGGGCTGGGCCGTGGTGCGCGAACGCCACCAGCAGCACCTGGTGCCGCTGCACTCGGTGGTGTGGTGGGAAGGGCTGCCGCGACGGTTCGAGGTGCTCCCGGAGCGGTCCACCGTCCGCCGGCTCGGCATGGGTCACGTGCTGCGGGCCCTGAGCACCGCTCGCGTGCACGTGCGGGTGGCCCTGCGGGAGCGGGGCGGGCAGGGCGACCTAGAGGGCACGGTGGACGCGGTGGGTCAGGACTTCTTCGACCTGGCGGTGCACCCCGAGGACCAGTTCCGCCGGCGGGCGGCGGTCACGGGTGTGCGGACCGTCCCGTTCCAGGCCGTGGCGCTGGTCTCGTCAGTGGACCCGGGCTGAGGTCTTCACTGCAGGGTGCCCTCACGGACGGCGTGCTGGGTGCGCTCGTACCCCTGCTGGATGTACTCCTCCAGCTTGGCCTTCTCCACGCGCCACTGGCCGCGACCGCCCACCTGGATGGCGGGCAGCTCTCCGGATCGCACCATGGCCCTGGCCTGCGGCACGGAGATGCACAGGATCTCGGCCACGTCCGCGAGAGTGAGGAATCGTTGTTGCGACATGGTCGTGCTTCACGTCCTTTGGAGTGAGATGGTGCGAAACGGGTCGGTTTCCGCTCTAAGTGTCCCACGAGATGAGAGCAGGAGCTGCTTGTCAACATGGGGAGCGGGGAATGGAGCCGTGGCCTCCTGTGTCCACATGACGCGCGTCACGCTACTGCCCAGCGCCCCCGCGCGGCACACTCGTGGGTAACCGGCAGGAGCCGGTCACGGGGGAAGGACACGGAGCATGGGACGTCAGCCAACACCGGAGCGGTCAGGGCACTCGAGTGCGTCGGCCGTCCGTTTCCGCAAGCCGTCGTGGCGGGACCCCCGGCTTCTGGTCGGACTGCTGCTGGTGCTGCTCTCCGTGCTGGGGGTGATCCTCCTGGTGGCCGCCGCCAACCGCAACGAGCCCTACTACGCCGCCGCGACCGACCTTGCCGTGGGGCAGCGGGTCACTGCCGAGGATCTCACCACCGTGGACGCGCACCTGCAGGAGACCTCCTCCCAGTACATCCCGGGGGTGCAGCCGTTGCACGAGGACGCGGTGGTCACCCAGCGGGTGCCGCGGGGGCAGCTGGTCCCCGCCGCGTCCATCGGCACGGCCGACCACCTGGACCGGACCTCCGTGGGCATTGCCCTGCAGACCCCCCTGCCATCCCAGGCCGACCCGGGGGCGCACGTGGACGTCTGGGTGGCCAAGCCCAAGCCCAGTGGACGCGGGTACGTGGAGCCGAAGAAGCTCGTCACGGCCGCGGAGATCGCACGCGTCGACACGACCGACACCGCGCTGGGCGGCTCCGGGGGCGTCACCGTTCACGTGCTCGTCACCCCGTCGCAGGTGGCACCGCTCGTGGACGCCCTCGGCAACGACGCGAAGGTGACCCTGGTGCCCAACACTGCGGGGAGCGGCTCGTGAGCATCTCCGTGGTGACCCTCGGGTCCGGCACGTGGGAGCTGGTGGAGCGGCTCGAGCGGCTGCACGGGGAGGTGACCGTGGTGCGGCGCTGCCTCGAGCTCTCAGAGCTGCTCGCGTGCGCGCACACGGGCATGGCGCAGCTGGCGCTCGTGGCGGAGGGCGGCGAGGACCTCACGGCGTCGCTGCTCGACCAGCTCGCGAGCAGTGGCCTGCGGGTGCTGGTGGTGGAGGGCCACGACGATCTGCGACTGTCCCAGCTCGGAGTGGGGTCCGTGGCGGCGGCGGTCACGGGGTCTGAGCTGTCGGAACGGATCCTCGGGGCCATGCAGGATCCACCCCGATCCCACGGTCGGGGCGAGCCCCGGGAGGACGCGGGCGCGCCCGGCTCGGAGCCGCCGAGGCACCCCGGTGCCGTGGACGGGTCCCGGGCCGCAGGGCCGGACGGGGAGGACGCGCGGAGCGGGGAAGGGCGGCAGGGCGACGTCGCCCGCGCCCGGGGGTCCCGGGGCCACACCGAGGAGGCCGATCACGGGACCGGTCCAGTGCCACCCACCGCCGGTGACGGCGTCGGGGAGAGCGCCGAGGACGGCGGGGAGCGCGAGCTGTGGCACCCGGAGGGGGACGTGGACGCCGGAGCAGGCGACGACGGGGTGGAACCCCGGCTCGTGGTGGTGTGGGGACCCGCCGGGGCACCGGGGCGCACCGTGGTCGCGATCAACCTCGCGGCCGAGGCGGCCCTGCACGGCGCGCGCGTGCTGCTGGTCGACGCGGACACCTACGCGGCGTCGGTGGCCGCGAGTCTGGGCATGCTCGACGAGGCCGCGGGGCTCGCACAGGCCTGCCGGCTCGCGGACCAGGGGAGGCTCGACGCCGACGCCCTGCGCCGCTGCGCCACCCCGGTCTCCGTGGCCGGCGGATCCGTGGCGGTGCTGAGCGGTCTCACGCGCCATGACCGGTGGCCCGAGCTGAGGGCGTCGGCGCTCGAGCTCGTGCTCGAACGCGCCCGCCAGGTCTGGGACCTCGTGGTCGTGGACGTCTCCTCCCCGCTGGAGGCGGACGAGGAGATCAGCACCGACTTCCTGGCTCCGCGCCGCAATGCCGGGGCGCTGAGTGCCGTGGCGGCGGCGGACACGGTTCTCGCCCTGGGCGCGGCCGACGCCCTCGGGGTCCCCCGCCTGGTGAAGGCCCTCCCGGACCTCGAGGATGCGGCACCCGAGGCGGCGGTGCTGGTGGTGATGAACAAGCTGCGTCCCGCGGCCACCGGGCGCGCCGCCCGCGCCGCCGTGACCGAGGCGTGGGAGCGCTTCTCCCCGGGGCACCCGATCGCCCACACGCTGCCGTGGGACCCCGCGGTGTGCGACGCCGCCCTGCTTGCGGGAGCCGTGCTCGCCGAGACGGCGCCCCGCAGTGCACTGCGCCAGGAGATCACCGCGCTCGCGCTCGCGGTGCGCCGGGGCGAGACCGTGTCCGCCGCGTCATCGGGCGCGGCGACCTCCGGTGGGACGGGCACTAGGCTGGGGCGTCGGATGGGCGCGTGGTTGCGCCGGGACTGAGAGAAGAGGCGGCCGCACATGGCATTCACCGATCCGCTGCGCTGCGTGGCGGACTTCGACGCCGGTGACGCCGAGTGGCTCCACCTGCTCGTGGGGGACTGGCAGCTCGTCGCGGACCTGGGCTTCGGGGATCTGCTGCTCTGCTTCCCCCAGGAGGTGGTGGCCGCCGCTCAGAGCCCCACGGGCCAGCCGATCCCCAAGGAGGGCACGGACTTCCTGGTGCTCGCCCACGCCCGACCGACCACGGGACCCACCGCCTACCAGAAGGACCTGGTCGGGGAGCTCGTGGACGGGCCGGCGGCGGGCACCCTGCGCCGGGCGTGGATCGACCGGCGGATCGAGCGCACCGGGCCCTCGGAGTGGTCGAACCTCGCTTCCCGCTCCGTCACGCTGGTCCCACTGGTGCGCAACAAGCGGACGATCGCCGTGGTCAGCCTGACCACGGATCCGCAGCGTGAACGGCTGCCCTCCCGCATGGAGCTGGTCTACCGGGAATCGGCCGCCGACCTGCTGCGCATGGCGAACCAGGGGACGTGGCCGGACTTCGCGGTGCGCAGCGACTCCCGCAGGGGAGCCCCGCGCGTGGGGGACGGCATGCTGCGGCTGAACGCCTCCGGAGTGGTGGAGTTCTGCTCACCCAACGGTCTCTCCACGTTCCGGCGCCTGGGCTTTCGCGGAGACCTCACCGGGCAGAACCTGCTGGGGGTCGCTCGTCAGCTCCCGCTCACGGCCCCCGGGGTGGACGAGACCCTGGCGCCCGTGCTGGCGGGCACCATGCCGTGGCGGGCAGAGCTCTCGGGGGTCAAGGCCTCGGCGACCCTGCGTGCCATCCCCCTGCGCCAGGGCTCGGAGCGCACGGGGGCGCTGCTGCTGTGCCGGGACGTCACCGAGCTGCGTCGGCGAGACCTGCAGCTCGTGTCCAAGGACGCCACCATCCGTGAGATCCACCACCGGGTGAAGAACAACCTGCAGACGGTCTCAGCACTGCTGCGGCTGCAGTCGCGCCGCATGCACTCGGAGGAGGGACGCAACGGGCTCCAGCAGGCGATGCGCCGGGTCAGTTCGATCGCCCGGGTGCACGAATCCCTCTCCCACGAGATCTCCGAGGACGTGGACTTCGACGAGCTCATGCGCCACCAGGTGAAGCTCGCGGTGGAGACGGCCTCCGCGGGCCAGCGCGTGCGCACGGAGGTCCACGGCTCGTTCGGCCGCCTGCCCTCGAAGAGCGCGACGTCCGTGGCCCTCGTGGTCAACGAACTCGTGGCCAACGCCGTGGAGCACGGGCTCAGGGACCGGGACGGCACCGTGGCGCTGTCCGTGCGCCACCTCGAGGACGAGACCACGGAGACGGGGGAGACCGATCGCGTGCTGGATATCGCCATCGAGGACGACGGCAGCGGAATGGGGGCCACCGTCATCGAGGAGTCCGGCGTGAGCGCCTATCGTCCCCCTGCCGAGGGCGAGGGGCTGGGCATGCAGATCGTGCGGACCCTCGTGGCCAGTGAGCTGCGCGGCAGCATCCGGTGGCAGTCCGCGGAGCAGGGCGGAACGAGTGTGGTCATCACGGCCCGGTTCCGCCAGCCAGCGTCCGGGCGGAGATGACGGGGCCCACCTGCGGCCGGATACGCGAACGGCCCGTGTTCCACCGGGTGGCGGATCACGGGCCGTTGGACGTGCGTGCGGACCTCAGGAAGCGCGACGGGCGCGGGCGGCGCGGCGCTTGAGCGCCCGGCGCTCGTCCTCGCTCATCCCGCCCCACACACCGGCGTCCTGACCGGACTCCAGGGCCCACTGCAGGCACGTGTCCATGACCTCGCAGGTGCGGCACACGGCCTTGGCCTCCTCGATCTGCAGGAGGGCAGGGCCCGTGTTTCCCACGGGGAAGAACAGTTCGGGGTCTTTCTCCAGGCAAGCTGCGCGACTACGCCAGTCCATGACGATGACACCGCTCCTTTCAGGAATTCGTGGTGTGCCGGTCCGCGGGAACCCGGGGGGAGCGCGGCGACCAGCCGCGTGGGGGAACCTGGCCATGACACAGAAAAGGCCCGTGAGATCGGGCCTTTGGGGATCTGTCACTACTTTCCCACGTAAACACAGCGTAAACAAGAGTCTGAGCGCTACATCACACCCGGGGCCCGTATCCGCCCGGTTCCGTGGCTGCCCGGGGCATGCCGGGGCACCGGTGGGGGTGCTCTCACTACAGTGGACGTGTCCAGCTCCCCTTCCGAAAGGCCCGCCATGAACCCCCCGGTGTCCCGCTCCACCACACAGGCACCCGGCCCCCGACCCTGGACCGCGACGGTCATCGCCGTGCTGGTGGCGCTGGAGTCGCTCGCGCTGCTCGTGATGGCGGTGGGTCTCGTCGTGTCGCTCTTCACGGGCCACGTCCTGCCGGTTGCCGGCATCGTCTTCGCGTCCGTGGTCCTGGTGGGTGGAGCATTGTGGCTCGCCGCGGCGGCACGCGGGGTGCTCGGCGGTCTGCGCTGGCCGCGCGCGGCCGTCCTGGTCTCCCAGGCATTCCTGCTCGTCGTGGGGCTGTCCTTGCTGCAGGTGGCACTGGGCGGGTGGGGCATCGCGCTCGCGGTGGTGGCCGTGGTCACGATCCTGTGCCTGTTCGCCCCGCCCACCGTCGCGTTCATGCACCGCACCCGGGACGACGCCGCCCGCTGAGATCCCGGTGCGCGGCCAGGGTCGCATCCCCCGTCCGCGATTGTCGGTGCCTGCCCACCGGGCTGTCCGGGGCTGGGTGCCGCCCCAGCTGCCGGATGGCGCTGGTGAGTCACCGCCCCAGGTCCGCCGGGCACGACGTGGTGGCACGCCACGACGTTCGTCCGGCCCGCGTCGTCACCGGGAAGAGTCGGAGGTGCGCCCCCTCACTCAAGAACCGGTTGGCGGCAGGGGGCACTGCAGGGGGGTCACGGTGCCCCGGTGCACCCAGAACCCCCGTCCCGGCGGCCCACCCAAGGACTGTCCGGTGAAGGAGGCCCCGAACGTGTCCCCGTCAAAGCTGCGGCGGGGTCTCAGGACCAGGGCGTCTGCGTTGTGCCGCCACGTCAGCAGCGGTGGGAACGTGGTCGCGGGGGAGTCCGTGAGCTGGATGCCCACGATCAGCCGCACACCCGGAAGCAGCCAGGCCTCCTCGGCGGGAGGGGGCGCGGAGTCCGCACCGTGGAGCGGGAGGCCGTCCCCGTCAGCCTCCGCCGCGCGGGAACTTCGTGCGGATCCGCCGGAACCGGATGCCTCCGCACGGGGAGCCGTTGCCGTGGGTCTCGACGGTGCCGGGTGAGCCTTTCGGGACGCGGAGCCAGTGTCGGGTCTCCCTGTCCATGCCGCCGCGAGCGCCCGCACGACGTCGGGTGCCAGGCGGTCGGCGTCGTCCAGGACCACGGTGGTCGGGCCCCGCACCCCCTCCAGGCGACGCAGCAGGGCATGGACGTCCTCCGCGCTGTGCAGCACCGGGCGCAGCACGTCGTGGCGCAACGTGCTCGGTCGGTGGTGCGCGGCCCCGGCGTCCGCGGTGTCCGGGTCCAGGTGCGCGTGGGCGGCGGCCAGGAAGCTGCTGCGTCCGCTGCGCGCCGGGCCCGCGACGACGAGCGTGGACCCCGGGCCCCACGGATGGCAGCGCGGGGACCCGTCGCGGGTGACGCCCAGCACGAGACCCGTGGAACGCGGGACGGGAGGGGTCCACGAGCTCGGCAGCGGGAACGCGGCCGGCCACGGGTGGGAAGCGCCAGGTGGCTCGACCGCCAGGGCGGGGTCCGACGCCGCGGTCGTCGTCGGGCGCGGATCCGGTCGTCGTGCGGGACCGGCCGATGCGGCGTCGTCGCCACCGGCAAGCTGCACCACGGCCATCCGCTCCGCGCGGGGAGCAGCGGACCCCGGCGCACACCGGTCCGCGACCGGCCCGCTCAGTGCGGCGCGTCCCGGACGCGCCGAGAACGGCGGCAGGCGCGGCCAGTGCAGCAGCGCATCCGGACTCTGCCCCTCCGGCAGGTGCAGCCGGTTGGGGCCGACGTGGGAGGCCCTGCCCGCCGCGAGGGCCCGGTCGCCGGTGACCAGTGCGGAGAGCCCTCGGGCCGTGCCGGTGGAGACGAGGGCGAGGACGTCGTCCTCCAGATGCGCCCAGGACCCCGCCCGGAAGTGCTGGCAGCAGCGGTCCCAGTCCTCCACGGCCAGCACGGCGCGGGGCCGGGTGCCCGGGACGCATCCGTGCTGCCCGCCCAGCCCGGCGCGGAGCATCTCGAGCAGGTGCGCCACGTCACCCGGCTCGTCCGCTCGTGCCCATCCCCGCAGCGCCGGGTGCGCGGCCACGCCCTCCGCGCTGGCCACCCCGTACAGCGCCTGATCCGACGCCGTGATGACGTACAGCGCCACGGGGTGCGCAGCGGAGGCGCCGGGCAGAGCGAGCGCGGCGCAGCGCCGGAGCAGAGCCGAGAACCAGCCGTGCACGGCGGCAGGACGGCCGATGAGCGCGAGGGCCCCGTCCTCCCACGGCCGCCACGCGGCGCGCCCGCTCCAGTGCTCCGCGGGGTCCTCCGCCGGACCCAGGTCCACGGCGTCACCGACGCCGCTGGGGAGCGCGTTCGCGGTCGCGGGCAGGGTCGGTGGCACCGCGCGGCTGCCGCCTGGAGCACCCTGCGGATCGTCGGGCAGGTGCGCCAGTGCCCCGTCCGCGCTCGCCGAGGCCCAGGAATCGGCCACGTCACGCACTGCTGCCGCCACATCCGGAGCCGGCCCGGAGGCTGCAGGACTCGCAGGCTGAGCCACCTGCGGCGGCCCGTGGTCGGGCGCCGAGGCCGTGAACGTGATCACAGGGGGTTGGGGAGCGGGTGGCCGCATTCGAGTCAGCACGGCTGCCTGCACCTCGACAGCGGGTCCGTCTCCGCGGTCGAGGTATCCCCGGCCGGGCAGCCCGGACGGGATGCGGGCCGCCTGGGTGCCCCCGATGACGTCGACGGACTCCTGCTCCGTGCGCACGCGCAGGCAGAGCGCCTGGGTGACGTTGGCGCGGACGTCCGCGGGCAGGGCACCCTGGGGTCGCTGCGTGGCCAGCACCAGGTGGACCCCCAGGGACCGTCCCACGGTCGCGACGACCGCGAGTTCCTGTGCCGCTTCCGGAAACGCATCCGTCAGCATCTTGGCCTCGTCCACCACCACGACCAGCTCCCGGATCGCCGGGGTGTCGGCGCCCCGCCCCAGCACCTCGGCCATGTCCCGCAGCCCGTGCGCTGCGAGGACCAGCTCGCGGCGTCGCAGCTCGGAGCGCAGGAACACGAGCGCCCGCCGGATCTCGTCCGCACCCAGGTCCGTGAGCAGTGTGGTGAGGTGGGGCAGCCCGGTGAGGGGTGCCAGGGCGGCGCCGCCCTTGAAGTCGATGAAGACGAACTCCAACCGGTGCGGTGGGCACTGCGCGGCGAGGCCGACCACGATCGTGCGCAGCACCTCGGACTTTCCGCATCCCGTGGTTCCGGCGATCAGCATGTGGGGGTGCTCATCGCTCAGCTGGATGCGCTCGACCCCCGCTCTGGACACACCGAAAGCGGTTCCCAGCACGTTCGCCGGGCGTGCCGCCGCCAGCGAGCGCCCCGCCCTCGTGCACGAGGTGTTCGCGGAGACAGCGTCGTGCGACTCGTCCGCGCCCAGGGGGTGTGCGTGCGCGCCACGGTGCGCGCCCGGGCTGTGCGACGCCGGGCTGTGCAACTCCGAGCCGTGCGGCGCAGGGAGGGCGGCGGCGTCGTCGTTCGTGAGAGCCAGGAGCTCGTGCGATCCGAGACGGCGGGGCAACCGGCCGCCAGCCGTTCCGGCCCCCGCGCTCGACACGCGACTCCAGGCGGCCACCGCGCGGGCGGCCTGCTCGCAGCCCACCGTGTCCGGGACGAGATCGATGCTGAACCGCTGGTCCTCCCCGGACAGCCCCGGCACGGCGTCGCACCTGCGGGTGGTGAGGCGCAGCTGCGCACCTGCTCCGGCGAGGACGGCTTCCCCGTCGTCGTGCGCGCTCGCGCGGGCCACGACCACGCGCAGCAGATCGGGGTGCTGCGGGCGCGTGCGGGCGTCGTCCGCCGTGAGCACCTCCAGGCCTGCGGTGCCCGGTGGGTCGTCCTGCGGCGGGGAATCCGACTCGGCAGGAGTCTCCGCTCGTAGAGGGGCCTGCCAGCCGAGGCCCGGGGACACGACGAGGCGGCCCAACGCACCGGGGCCGGTGAACAGCTGGACCGCCAGGGCGTTGAGCACCCCCACGGCCCGTGGGTGCTCCAGGGCGAGGGTGAGTGACGGGAGCGCCGCGAGGTCCACGATCACGGGTGCGCTGGGGTGCCACACCTCCCGCACGCGTACACCCTGCGCCCGGGACACGTTGCCGGCCCGCGCCCCGTGACCCAGGCGGACCCAGCGTGCCGCGGCCGCCCGGTCCGGCTCTCCTATCGGACGACTGCTCACCGGGTGTCCCGCCCCCGTGGCGGCGCCGGGCACCACGGGTCCTGGCGCCCTTCGAGGCGCGAACGCGCCTCCCGTGACGGAGCCGGTGGGGGCTGCTGGCGAGGAACGACGGTCTGGAGCGAGCGCGCGGCAGCGGTGGAGGACCTCGGCGGCCGAGGGCGCGGCGTGCGCGCACCGGCGGAGATCGCGGTCCAGTGCGGCCCGCAGCCGGTTCCCCGTGTCCCTGCGAACGCCCCGTTCGCCCACCCATCCCACGACGGTCGTGACGGCCCCGAGCGCGCTGAACACCAGGAAGAACCACCAGTGGGTGACCACCGCAATGCCGATCCCCGCGAGCAGGGGCAGCGCACCCGTGATCATGGTGAGCCTGGCACGGCGGCGGGACGGGGCGTCCACGGTCAGAGGACGGGCTGGATCCGCCTCCCGCGCGGTGATGCCCGGGGGCAGTTGCTGCTCCCCGGGCCAGGACGGCGAGCTCCCCGGCGCTCCGGGCAGTTCCACCCGGAGCCAGCTGAGACGACCACCGCGGCGCAGCCGCACCCGGTCCCCGGAATCGAGGCGGGTCCCGGTGGGAAGAACACTGAGACCGGTGCCGTCGAGCAGCAGGGAGAGATCGGCTCCGGAGGTGGCGCGGCTGCCCGGGGGCAGCAGGACCGGCCCGTCGTCCTGGAGGACGATGTCGCAGCGGCCCCTGGTCAGGAAGAAGCGGGTGCCCGCCCCGGTGCCCTCGACGACCTCGACCGTGGTCGTGTTTTCGCCGCCACCCGGCGTCGTGGTGGCCGTGTCCGAGGCACCGGGCGACACCGTGGACAGAGGTCCGTGCCACCGTGCGACTCCCTCCGGCCGCCCGGTGGCGGCGGTATCCCGGTCGTCCGTCACGGGAAGCAGCACGACCGTGGCGCCGTCCACCAGCGGGGTGGCCCCGACCGTCAGCCGGGCCAGGTCGCGGCCCTCAACCGTGGCGCGGTGCTCGGTGCCGACCAGCCGGGCAAGCTCGGCAGCCAGCTGCGCGCCGTCGCTGGCGGGGGCGGCGGTGACGGTCGCGGTGTGGGTGGTGCGCGTCCCGCTCCAGACGATGTGCAGAGTCAGGTGCATGGCGGCAGTACACCGTGCGGGTCAGGGCCCAGGAGGACGTCGGGCGGGTGGCGTGGGATGTCGGCTGTCCAAGGCCCATTGAGGGGAGGTGGTGCAGGGGGATTGCCGTGCGCGGCCCCGGTGCCCCCGCGGGAGCTCCCCCCGCGACGGAACGGCCCCACCTCCGCGGATCTCGCACGAGCGAGCCTCCGTGGCACGTTCGTGAGACAGTGTGGGACATGAAACCCCGCAAGGTCGTGATCGTCAGTCGCATTTTCCTGCCCGAACCAGCCGCCGCGTCATTTCGTCTGGCGGCGCTCGCACGCGGCTTCGCCGCAGAAGGGGCACAGGTCACCGTCCTCACCACGCGTCCACCCAAGGCCATGGACGCGGACTCGGTGAAGGAGCCGTACGACATCGTGCGTGTTCCCGTGCTTCGCAACAGCGAGGACTATGTGCGGGGCGTGGTGCAGTACCTGAGCTTCGACGTCCAGGCGTTCGCACGCCTTCTCGTCATGGACGCGGACATCGTGGTCAGCGAGCCGCCGCCCACCACGGGACTCGCCGTGTGGCTCTCGAGCGCCCTGAGGCGTCGTCCCTACATCTGGTACAACCCGGACGTGTGGACCTCGGCGACGGTCAACATGGATGTCCCCGGTGTCGTCACACAGCTGATGCGAGCGGCGGAGACCATCGCGTCCCGCCGTGCCGGGGGAGTGATCACCGTGTCGGAGTCCATGGGCGAAGAACTGCATCGTGTGACCGGAACTCCGTGGAGCAGGATGTTCGTGGCGGAGAACGGCATCGACACCGACACCTTCACGCCCGACGGCCCGGCGGCAGACGAGCCTGCGCCGTACTTCGTGTACACGGGCTCGATCTCGGAGTGGCAGGGCGTGGACGTGTTCGTCGAGGCCCTTGCCCAGATTCTGCCCCGTCACCCGGAAGTGACACTGCACGTGCTGGGACGCGGACCCGACCTGAACCGGGTCCAGGAGGTCGCCGCGCGCCTGACCCCGCAGAACGTGGTGTTCCACGGCGTGCAGAGCCCGGCACGCACAGCATCGTTCCTGCGCGGTTCCGTGGCATCTCTAGCCTCCGTGATTCCGTACAAGGGCTACGACTTCTCCAAGCCCACCAAGCTCTACGCCGCGGCAGCGTGCGGTGCGCCGTCCATCTACGCGGGCGTGGGTGCCGCCGCCGAGATGGTGCGCGACCACCAGCTCGGGACGCCTGTGGACTTCACACCGGAGGCCGTTGCCCGAGCCATGGAGGACGCGCTCGCCGCGGCCCGCAGCGAGGACCGTCGGACGACGAGCGACCGTGTCAGCGAGTGGGCCCGCCAGCACGCATCTCTCGCGGCCTCCGGGCGTGCCGCTGCGGCATGGGTGCTCAGCGGATTCGAACGCTCTGCTCACTGAGACCTCCCGCGCGGCAGACTCTCGCGGGGCAGTCGAGGTTGGGGCCGGTGGTCCAGGGTCAGGGCTGGGTGCTCCCCGGACCGGGGCCGTCCGACGGCCGTGATGCTTCCCACGCTGGCGCGCAGTGCGCGTCACACGGGGTGGAGCCAGCGGCGTCCGGTATTTTTAGGCAGGACGATGTCCGTGCATGGATCACGGAGAACCCTAGGAGGGACACATGAACACTGATCTGGTGGTCGTGGGCTCGGGACTGTTCGGTTTGACCGTGGCAGAACGAGCGGCACGCGAATTGGGTTTGAAGGTCACCATGATCGACCGGCGGCCCCACCTGGGCGGCAACGCCTACAGCGAGAACGAGGAGCGAACCGGGATCGAGGTGCACCGCTACGGCGCGCACCTGTTCCACACCTCCAACGAGCGCGTGTGGGAGTACGTGAACCGGTTCACCCAGTTCACCAACTACGTGCACCGCGTGTACACCCGCCACCAGGGCGAGGTGTACCCCATGCCCATCAACCTGGGCACGATCAACCAGTTCTTCCGTGCCGCGTACTCGCCCGGCGAGGCCCGCGAGCTGATCCGCGAGCAGGCCGGTGAGCTGGCGGGCACCGATCCGCAGAACCTCAACGACAAGGGCATCCAGCTGATCGGGCGCCCCCTCTACGAGGCGTTCATCAAGCACTACACCGGCAAGCAGTGGCAGACGGACCCCAAGGACCTGCCCGCGTCGATCATCTCCCGGCTGCCCGTGCGCTACACGTACGACAACCGCTACTTCAACGACACCCACGAGGGCCTGCCCGTGGACGGGTACACCGCGTGGCTCGAGCGCATGGCGGACCACCCGAACATCGACGTCCGCCTGGACACCGACTTCTTCGACGACTCGCAGGAGTTCTCCAAGTCCAACGTGGTGGGCCAGGTCCCCGTGATCTACACGGGCCCCGTGGACCGCTACTTCGACTACGCCGAGGGCGACCTCTCGTGGCGCACGATCGATCTGGAGGAGGAGGTCCTGGACATCGAGGACTTCCAGGGCACCTCCGTGATGAACTACCCGGACGCGGACGTCCCCTACACCCGCATCCACGAGTTCCGCCACTTCCACCCCGAGCGGGACTACACCAAGGACGCGACCGTGATCATGCGGGAGTTCTCCCGTTTCGCGGAGAAGGGCGACGAGCCCTACTACCCGGTGAACACCTCCGAGGACCGCGAGAAGCTGCTGGCCTACCGTGACCTCGCGCAGGGCGAGTCCTCCGTGCTTTTCGGCGGGCGCCTGGGAACCTACAAGTACCTGGACATGCACATGGCCATCGGCTCGGCGCTGTCCATGGTGGACAACAAGATCGCACCGCACTTCACCTCGGGTGCGCCCCTGACCAGCGGAGGAGTGGACGCATGAGCATGGAGCGCGCCAACCAGGCGGAGAAGGCTCAGACCTCGTCCGGCGAAGGCCAGGAATATCTCGCCAAGATCAACACGCAACCCCGCGGAGACAAGGATCTACGCGAGGTGGCACGCGTTGTGTTCCCTGCGGACAAGGACCTGGACGCCCTGCCGCTCTACATTGACGGCCCCATCAACGTGGAGGGCCCCTCCTCCGTGGGCGCAGACACTGCCAATCAGCACCCGGACGACATCATTTCCCGTCGCTCGGTCCGCATCCGGCCGGGACGTCGCGTGTCCTTCGGCTCGTACTTCAATGCGTTTCCCGCTTCCTACTGGAGGCGCTGGACCGTGGCGGATTCCGTCACACTGCGGGTCCGGACTTCAGGGGCCGGTTCCCTGATCGTCTACCGCTCGAATGCCCGTGGGGTGTCCCAACGCGTGGAGGATCGACGCGTGAACGGGTCCACCACGTGCGAGTTCGAACTCACCCTCGCACCGTTCGGCGACGGTGGCTGGTACTGGTTCGACTTGATTTCCGACGAGGAGGGCATGGTCCTGGACTCGGCGTCCTGGCTCGTGCCTTCCCACGGCCGTCCCGTGGGTCGTGTGACGCTGGGCGTGACCACGTTCAACCGTCCCGACTACTGCGTGAACACGATCAAGACCATTGCACAGGCGGACGGGCTGGACGAGGTCCTGGACGAGCTGATCATCGTGGACCAGGGCAACAAGCTGGTCCAGGACGAGCAGGACTTCCCGGAGGCGCAGAAGGCCATGCGCGGAAAGCTGCGCATGATCCGCCAGGGCAACATGGGTGGTTCGGGCGGGTTCGCGCGCAACATGTTCGAGGTCGTGGAAGGCCGACAGACTCCGCAAGGAGTCGAGAAGTCAGACTATGTTCTCATCCTGGACGACGACATCCTTTTGGAGTCCGAAGGTGTCCTGCGGGCGGCCGCATTCGCGGACATGTGCCACACCCCGTCGATCGTGGGCGGGCACATGTTCGACATGTACAACAAGCCGCTGCTCAACGCGTACGCCGAGGTCGTGAATCCTTACCGCTTCCTCTGGGGCCCGGTTGAGGGTCTGGGGGCCGTGGACTTCGCGGAACGGGGTCTGCGTTCCCGCCCCAAACTGCACCGCCGTTGGGACGCGGACTACAACGGCTGGTGGATGTGCCTCATCCCGCGCGTGATCCTCGAGGAGATCGGGCTGTCCCTGCCGGTGTTCATCAAGTGGGATGACTCCGAGTACTCGTTGCGAGCCAAGGCAGCCGGCCATCCCACGATTTCTCTGCCGGGCGCTGCGGTGTGGCACGTCTCCTGGGCGGACAAGGACGACGCCGTGGACTGGCAGGCCTACTTCCACGAGCGCAACCGGCTGATCGCCGCCCTGCTGCACTCGCCGTTCGCCAAGGGTGGTCGCATGCTGCGGGAGTCTCTCACGACGGACACCAAGCACGTCGTCTCCATGCAGTACTACCCGGCGAAATCCGTGCTGCTCGCCATCCAGGACGTACTGGACGGCCCCGACCGGCTCCACGAGATGCTGCCCACCCGCATGCCCCAGATTCGCGCCATGAAGGACGAGTACTCGGATGCTCGTGTGGTCCAGGACCCCTCTGAACTGCCGCCTGTACGGCGGGCCAAGCCGCCGAAGACCATGGAGGCGCCGAAGTCCCCGACCAAGGCACAGCTGATCCCGTGGGCCGTCCGCACCGTGCTCAAGCAGACCTTGCGTCCGGTGCGCAGCATGGCCAAGGAGTACCCCGAGGCCAGCGTGGCGCACATGGATGGGCACTGGTCGTACCTGGCGACGCTGGACTCTGCCGTGGTCTCCAACGCAGACGGCACAGGAGCATCCTGGTACCGCCGTGATCCCGCGCAGGTCCGGGAGCTCATGGCCGAAAGTGTGAAGCTTCACGCCGAGCTGCTCTCGCGCTGGGACTCCCTGAGCGAGCAGTACCGCGCTGCTCTCCCGGAGATCACGTCGGTGGAGGCGTGGGCCCGGACATTCGCGGAGAATGGCTCCGAGCAGTAATTCGCACCCGCTCGACGCCGCACGCTCAGTTGGGTGTGCGGCGTCGGCGCGTCCGAAGCGGCTACGCGGAGGACGAACTGTGCCAGGAAAGGACGGCAGATGGAAACTCAAACTCCCCCCACGCACTTGCGGCCGCCGGGGCAGGATCGTGGTCTGCGCGACGTGTTCGCGAACAGGTTCCTGCTCAAGCTCATCGTGGACAAGGAGATCCAGATCCGCTATCGCGGGACCGTGCTGGGTTTGCTGTGGTCCTACCTCAAACCGGGTGTGCAGTTCTTGGTGTTCTACATCGCCATGGGAGTGTTCCTGGACCTCAACCGGGGTATTGAGAATTTCGCGGTGTACCTGTTCTCCGGCATTGTGGTGATGAACCTCTTCGGGGAAGTCTTTGGCAACGCCTCGCGCTCCGTGGTGGCGAACGGTGGACTGCTCAAGAAGATCTATCTGCCTCGCCAACTGTTTCCAGTGTCCAATTTGCTGGTGGCGTTCGTGCACTTCGTGCCCCAGCTGGTCATCCTGTTGCTGGCGTGCCTGCTCACGGGCTGGAGCCCAGGGATAAAGCAGCTTCTGGCCGTGATCGTCGGCACGCTCATCATCTCGCTCTTCTCGCTGGCGCTTGGCATGCTTTTTGCCACGTTCAACGTTT
Organism: Kocuria sp. APC 4018; assembly: GCF_030407675.1. Classification (NCBI taxonomy): domain Bacteria; kingdom Bacillati; phylum Actinomycetota; class Actinomycetes; order Micrococcales; family Micrococcaceae; genus Kocuria; species Kocuria sp. APC 4018. The sequence goes on from NZ_JASDCY010000002.1 coordinate 21,218, forward strand.
TCTTCCGGGATGCAGAAAACATCGTGGACCTGGTCATCATGGTGTCCACCTGGGCATCGCCCGTGCTCTACATGTGGACCATGGTGCAGGACAAGCTGTGGAGCTGGGTGTACTACGTGTACATGCTGAACCCGTTGACCGTGGCGGTCGAGCTGTTCCACTACGGATTCTGGTTTTCCACGACAGAGACGCCTCAGTCCTGGCACGTGCCGCCCCACCTCCTCACGGGGTGGACCCCTGTGGCCATCGTGACCAGCCTCATCCTCTACTTCCTCGCGGACAAGCTGTTCCGCTCCCAAGAGGGCAACTTCGCGCAGGAGCTGTGAATCATGTCTAGTTCATCCACTCAGCACACACCCGCACACGCGGATGCAGAGCTCGCCATCAGTGTCAGCCACATGACCAAGGAATTCGTGCTGCGCCACACGCGCTCCATGAAGGAGGCCTTCGTGTGGCTGGTGAAAGGGCGCAAGGGGGACCTGACCGCGAAATTCACCGCGCTCAACGACGTCTCTTTCGACATTCACGACGGCGAGACCGTGGCCCTTCTGGGGTTCAACGGCTCCGGCAAGTCCACGACCCTCAAGATGATCTCCGGGGTGATGAACCCGGACTCGGGGGAGATTCTCACCCGGGAGAAAGTCGCCGGGCTCATCGAGGTGGGCGCAGGCTTCCACCCTGACCTCACGGGGCGCGACAACGTCTACCTCAACGGCGCCATCCTGGGCATGACCAAGGAGGAGATCGATGCCAAGTTCGACGACATCGTGGCGTTCTCGGAGATCGCTGAGTTCATCGACACCGAGGTGAAGTTCTACAGCTCGGGCATGTACCTGCGTCTGGCGTTCTCCGTGGCCATCCACACCGATCCAGAGGTGTTCCTCGTGGACGAGATCCTCTCGGTGGGCGACGAGCCGTTCCAGAAGAAGTGCATCGGCCGCATCAAGGACCTGGTGCGCCGGGGCAAGACACTCGTGGTGGTCAGCCATGACCTCAACCTGGTCATGGACATCTGTGAGCGCGGCATTGTCATGGACCACGGTTCCAAGGTCTTCGACGGCAGCGTGTACGGAGCCGTGGCGCACATGCGAAATCAACCAGAGGAAGACGTCCGTCGCGAACACGTCGAAGGACTGGAACGGGCGTTGGAGGAAAAGCGCCGGAAGCGGGAGTGGCAGGCGCGGGAGGCCGCCGAGCGGGGGGAAGACTTCGTGCCCCAGTACGATCCCGATCTGGACGGCCCCCTGGCGGGTTGAGCGGGCCCGGTCCGCGCCCGGGTGAGAGAACGACGGCGCCGCGAGAGTCCTGCTCTCGCGGCGCCGTCGTTCTGGCGCGGGGGTCACCCGCACCCGGTGATCTTGTAGAGCTTGGCCTCAGGGCCGGTTTGTGCCACGAGTTCGAAGCCGTTCTGCGGGGTGAGCTGGTCGTAACCGGTGGTGTCGAATTCTGCGAAGAGGTTCACCCGCCGAGTGCCGAAGTCCAAGACATACTGGACATTGTGCTCCCTCAGAGCAGGGCAGACCGCGGGGTCCGTGGTCAACTCGTCCAGGTGGTGGATGATCACCGACACGCCCGGGTCCGCCACCAGCCCGTTGTGGGGGATGAGCACCTCGGTGCCCGAGACCGCGTAGGCCTGGGACGTTCCGGTGAGCGGGTTGCCGTAGACCACCGCATCGGAGGGCACGTACTCGGGCAGTTCCTCGAGTAGGGCGAGTTCTTCCGGGGACACCAGGGCGTACGGGTAGTCGCCGGCTCCCGCATACAGGTTTTTGCCGTAATTCACCACATCCGTCATGGCCTGGGCCTGCAGCAGCTGCCATCCGAGAAGGACGGCCAGCGCGCCGCCGATCACCGCGGTGCCGCGAGAACGCATCAGGGACAAGAGTCGCGTAGCCGCAGCGCGCACTCCTTGGGTCGCCCGCGGGCTGCGGGCAGCCCGGGCCGCCGTGCGCCGGGCCCGAGACACCACCCAGTGCACCAGGGCTACGGCCCCGGCGCTAGCCATGGGAACGGCCACCACGGGGATCAGGGCCAGGATGCGGTGCACGTCGTTGTACCAGATGCCGCCCCAGTCGTAGCGCAGTTCCGCATTCCTGGAAGAGGCCACGAGCACGTAGAGCCACACCAGGAATGCCCAGGCCCCCACAACCCACCGGGAGCGGTGGCGCAACAGGGTGCCCGCGCCCAGGAGCACCACGATGACGAGGGCCCAGGGAAGGTGCGGGGCATTGGGGTGCACGGTCGCCAGGGCCTCGCCAAGGGCCTGGGCCTCCGTGACATGGGGCTTCCACGAGGAAGCCGTCTGGCTGGCCCGAGCCGCGAACCAAATTTGCTGCAGGATGGGCAGCCAGGCCACCAGGCCCACTCCGGTGAGGACCTTGAACCACCACGGTCTGGTGTGGCGCACCATGCGCCACCACGCCGTGAGGAGCATGATCCACAGCAGGGCCAGACCCACCACCACCGAGGATGGGTGAGCAAGTCCCATGGCCCCGGTGACGGCCAGGATCGTGACCCAGAGGGCGGCCTTGGACCGGAGATATGGCTCCCGAGAGAGGCCCAGCGCGTCCGTGAGCAGGCCCAGCCATACAGGGAGGAAGGCGATGGACATGGCGTTGGGGAACAAGTTGCCGTAGAAGCTCAGCAGGTAGGGGAATGCAGGAAAACTCGAGGCCATCAAGCCCGCGGCCACGGACACCGTGGGTCGGGAACCGAGCAATCGGGTGGTGAAGTAGAGGCAGCCCAGAACCCAAACTACGCCGCTAATCATCATGGTCATGGCGTTCCCCGTGAGGACCACCGGAAGGCCAGTCACCTGTGTCACGAACGCTGCGGTGTCGTGCCACGCCGCCGGGTAGAAGGTCGGTTCTACCACTCCCAGTCCGCCCAGCGTGAGTGAGGAGGCCTGTCCGGTCTCCTGGATGTAGCGCACAGCGTTGTAGTGGAAGTTCGCGTCGTACGTCTGCGAGTAGGCGTCTGGAGTTTGCATGATGAGGTGCAGGCGCTGCACCACGATGCCGATGCCGAGTGCCGCCGCGCACCACAGCCCCACGAGGGATGTGGTGATGCGCTCCCGCCAGGGGGTGGCGCCCACCCACGGTCCGGCCATGAGGCGGCGTCGAGCGGGGAGCAGTGCCAGCCACAGCACGAGCGCCACCACGACGAACGCGAGGGCGACCGTGAGAGGGTTCCACGGCACCCCCGCGAGCCCGAAGATCACGGCTGAGGCGCTGAACCCCGCGACGGACAGCGGGATCACCGCCGCGCTGCGGGCGAGCCCGCGCAGACCGAGGGCCACGCTGAGCAGCGCGCCCGGAAGGACCATCAGGATCCCCACCAGCGCGTACGAGGGAAGTGCTTCTAGCCAGCTCACGGGATCCATGACTCCAGACAGCGGGGGGCGGGTACGTGGGAAGTTTAGTGGACGGGGTGCGAGCACCCGGACGGGGTCCGCGGTGGAACTCGCAGAATTCTGCAAGGGCTCCGGCCATCCGAGGGGGAGTGGTTGCCGCCGCACGCTGTGGAACAATGGTCCCCGTGAGTCGAGCGTGGATAGTGATGCCCGTGTACAACGAGGCCGAGGTGGTGGGTGAGGTCCTGGAGAATCTCCGGAGGACCTTCCCGCACGTGGTGTGCGTTGACGACGGCTCCACGGACGACTCCGCACAGATCTGCCGGGACGCCGGAGCCGTGGTGGTCCAGCACCCCATCAACCTGGGGCAGGGTGCCGCGCTGCAGACGGGCTTCGAGTACGCGCTGCAGGACCCGGAGATGGACTGCGTGGTCACGTTCGACTCGGACGGCCAGCACCGCGTGGTGGATGCGTACGACATGGTTCAGCGCATCCGCACCGGCGAGGCCGAGGTGGTCCTGGGCTCGCGCTTCCTGGACGACCGCACCCAGGTGTCCAAACTCAAGCGCCTGGTGCTGCGCACGGCCGCTTTCGTGTCAAAGTTCACGAGCGGCATGGACCTCTCCGACGCCCACAACGGGCTGCGTGCGATCGACCGCTCCACCGTCGCCAAGCTGCACCTGCAGCAGAACCGCATGGCGCACGCCTCGGAGATCGTCAACCGGTTCGCGGAGCTCAAGCCCCGGTGGGTGGAGCACCCCGTGGAGATCATCTACACCGACTACTCACGCGGCAAGGGCCAGTCCCTGCTCAACGGCGTGAACATCCTGGCCGAACTGTTCGTGAAGTAGCGAGACGCACCGATGACCATTCTGATTCAGATCGCCCTGATCCTGGCCGTGGCCTACGGCGCACTCACGCTCGTGCGCGGAGGTGCCAACGCCAAGCACCAGGCCATCCGCCGTCTGGCGGCGGTCGCCTTCTTCTTCTTCGCCGCCATATCGATCCTGGTCCCGGACCTGGTGTCTCAGGCAGCCCGGTTCCTCGGCATCGGCCGCGGCACGGACCTGGTGCTCTATGGGCTCGTGGTGCTCTTCATGATCACCCAGTACACCTCCGCCCAGCGCCGCCGGGTGGACGAGGTCAACATCACGCGCCTGGCGCGGCACATCGCCATCTCGGAGGCGGAGCGCCCCTGGGCGCCCGACGCCGCCCACGTGGACCGCGCCTCGGTGCTCACCTTCGCCGCGGCGTCCCCCACGTCCCGCCCGGCGGAGGAGCCGCACACAGGCCCGGCAGGCCCGGGTGCGGGCTCCGCCCAGCCGGACGCCGGTCACGACGCCGCCCGGGGTGGTTCCACGGCGGTCTGACCTCGCGCTCGTCACCGTGACGCGTGTCACGATTCATGTGGATGCATTCTGCGACCGAGCATGACGTGCCGAGGGCGTTCCATTCGTGCAGGTCAGCGCGGTTATCCACAGAACGCGTCGGCGACCGTGTCCGCCGCGCCTGATTTGCCCTAGCGTTCCCTCCAGAGATGACCAGCCAGTAACGGGTTCGGGGGAACCCCAGGGGGAGCCATGGCCACGGGTGTCACCGAGGACGCGATCGGACTGATCGAGGCGGACGTGCGCGAGCAGATCCGCCGCAGCGGACTGGACCCGCTGCACGAGGTGGAGCCCACCCGCCGGATCGTGGCCTCGGTGGTCTCCGACTACGACGTCCGCTCCGCCCGTGCCGGGCTGCCCCGGATCCAGGACCTGGACGCCACCCGCAAGACCGTGCTGGACCTCGTGGCGGGCTACGGGCCGCTGCAGCCGTACCTGGACGACCCCGAGGTCGAGGAGATCTGGATCAACGGCCCCACCGAGATCTACGTGGCCCGCGGCGGCGAGTCCGAGCTCACGAGTCTGGCATTGAGCGAGTCCCACGTCCGCACGCTCGTGGAGCGGATGCTGAAGTCCTCCGGGCGCCGCCTGGACCTGAGTTCCCCCTTCGTGGACGCCTCCCTGCCGGACGGCTCCCGGCTGCACGTGGTCATCCCGGACGTGACCCGCGCCCACTGGGCCGTGAACATCCGCAAGTTCGTGGCGCGTGCGCGCAGGCTGCAGGACCTGGTCGCGCTGGGCTCGCTCACCACGCAGGCGGCCGACTTCCTGCACGCCGCGGTGGACTCGGGACTCAACATCCTCGTCTCCGGTGCCACGCAGGCCGGGAAGACCACCATGCTCAATTGCCTGTGCGCGGCCATCGGCCCGCGGGAGCGGGTGGTCACGGTCGAGGAGGTCTTCGAGCTCAAGGTGGCGTTGCGCGACGTCGTGGCCATGCAGTGCCGCCAGGCGAACCTCGAGGGTACGGGCGAGATCCCGCTGCGCCGGCTCGTGAAGGAGGCGCTGCGCATGCGCCCGGACCGGCTCGTGGTGGGGGAGGTGCGGGAGGCCGAGAGCCTGGACATGCTCATCGCCCTGAACGCGGGCCTGCCGGGGATGTGCTCGCTACACGCCAACTCCGCACGGGACGCCGTCACCAAGATCTGCACCCTGCCCTTGCTCGCCGGGGACAACATCAGCAGCGCCTTCGTGCTCCCCACCGTGGCGTCGTGCTTCGACCTGGTGGTCCACTGTCAGCGAGACGCCACGGGCCACCGGCGTGTGGCGGAGATCCTGGCGGTGGGCAACAGGGTGGAGAACGGCGTCATCGAGACCTATCCGGTCTTCCGGCTCGAGGACGGGGTCCTGCGCGCGGTCGCCTCCGAGGTCCCGTCCTCGGAGAAGTTCGTGCGCGCGGGGTACGCGCCCGCCGCACTCATCCGCGACGACGCACCGCCGCCCTCCCCGGGGATGGTCGAGGACGGGCCGGAAGCGTCTGCCACTGCGGTGGAACCTTCTGCGCCCCGTGGAACGGGTCGCGTGGCCGACCGCGGGGCGCAGAGCCGCACCGGGTCCGGCAGAACGCGTGCGGGACATCGCGGGAGCACCCGCGGCGGGCAGTCGCGGAGGAAATCCTCGTGAGCGCCCTGGTGGGTGCCCTGCTGGGCGCGGGGGTGTTCCTCGTGTGGTGGTCGTGCTGGACACGGCCCACGGGGACGAGAACGAGGCACGCCGGAGCCGGAAAATTTCGCACGGTCCTGCTGCAGGCAGGGCTGCCGGGGGTGGCGCCGGCCACCTTCGCGGCTCTCAGCCTGGCGCTGGCCGGTGTCGCGGGGCTGCTCACCTTCGCCGTGACCTCCGCGGTGGTGTTCGGGCTGTGCGTCTTCGTCGTCGCACTCGGCGTCCCGCTCTGGCTCGTACGACGCCGCGCGCGACGCCGCACGGCCGTCCTGCGGGAGGTGTGGCCGGACGTCGTGGACCACCTGAGGTCTGCCATCCGCGCGGGCATGGGCCTGCCCGAGGCCCTCATGCAGCTGCAGTACCGCGGGCCCGAACCGTTGCGGCCCGCCTTCGCGCAGTTTGCGGCGGACTACCGGGCCAGCGGCCAGCTGCACGGCTCCCTGACCCTGCTCAAGCAGCGCCTGGCGGATCCCGTAGCGGACAACATCGTGGAGGCGCTGCGCGTCACGCGCGAGGTGGGTGGCACGGACCTGGGCAAGCTGCTCGGCACGCTGTCGGAGTTCCTGCGGGAGAACGAACGAACGCGCAGCGAGCTCGAGGCACGCCAGTCCTGGACCGTCAACGCCGCGCGGCTCTCGGTGGCGGCCCCGTGGCTCATCCTGGCTCTCATGGCCACGCAGCCCGCCGCCGTGCAGGCCTACAACACGGCCGCCGGTGCCGTGGTGCTGCTGGGAGGACTGGTCGTGTCCGTGGTGGCCTACCAGCTCATGCTGCGCCTCGGCGCGCTCCCCGAGGAACAGCGGGTGCTGCGATGAACGTCCCCGTGACCTCAGGAATCCTGGGACTGGTCCTGGCGTGGGGCCTCTGGCTCGTGTGGGTGGCCGTGAAGGCCGGAGGAGCGCCGAGCTTCGCGGACAGGATCGCGCCGCAGCTCCGGGCCGTGGAGCTCGGCGGCGGGATCCACGCCACTGCGTGGGGCGCGCCCCGCGGGCCGGGGAGGTCGCTCACCGGCACCGCGGGCAGCCTTGCGATGGCCTGGATCCTGGAACGCACGGCCCCGCTGTTCTCCGACGCGGAGGTCCTGGCGCGGCGACTGGTGCGGGACGGCTCGCGCAAGGACGTCATGGACTACCGCGCCGAGCAGGTGCTGTGCGGCGTCGTCGGAGCTGTGGCGGGAGCCGCCTCCGGACTCGCGCTGGCCGTGCGGGCCGACGTCCACCCGGCCGTGGTGCCGATTGCCGCTGTCCTGGGAGCCGGGGCGGGGGTCTGGGGGCGCAACCAGTGGCTGCTGCGCAGCATTCACCGGCGGGAGAAGCTGATGCTCGCCGAGTTCCCTGCCGTGGCCGAGCTCATGGCGCTCGCCGTGGGTGCGGGAGAGAGCGCGGTGGGGGCACTCGAGCGCGTGTGCCGTGTGGCCGAGGGGGAACTGGCCGGGGAGTTCCGCGCCGTTCTCGCCCAGACCCGGGCGGGTGCCGGTCTGAGCACGGCGCTGCAGGACTTCTCCGCCCGCACCGACGTGGTGGCCCTCGGCCGGTTCGTGGACGGCATCGTCGTGGCCATCGAACGCGGGACGCCGCTCGCGGACGTGCTGCGTGCCCAGGCCCAGGACGTCCGTGACCACGACAAGCGCGTGCTCATGGAGGTCGCGGGCAAGAAGGAGATCGCCATGCTGGTTCCCGTGGTCTTCTTCATCCTGCCGCTGAGCGTCGTGTTCGCGGTGTTCCCCGGACTCGCCGTGCTCAACCTCGGCTTTTGACGTCCCATGCTTCCCACCCCACGAATCCACCCCGAGAAGGAGACGACCATGAAACACCTGATGCGCTGCCACACAGGACTGCTGTGGCTGCTGACCGTTGCCGTTCCCGCGCGACTGGCCCCCACCGAGGACGACCCCGACCGCGGGGACGTCCCCGGCTGGGTCATGCTCACCCTGATGTCCGCGGTCCTCGTGGCCGGGCTGCTGCTGATTGCCCGGCCGGCGCTGGAGGGACTGTTCCAAGATGCCATCAACCGCGTCTCGGGACTCTGAGGTCTCCTGCGATCCGGACGCGGGCAACGCGGTGGCCGAGTACGTCATGGTGCTGGCCCTGGCGGTCGTGCTCTTCGGCATGATCCTGCAGCTCGGCTTCACGCTGCACGTGCGCAACACGCTCATCGACGCTGCGGCCGCCGGCGCCCGGTACGCGAGCCTGGCCGACCGCACGGACGCGGACGGAGCCGAGCGCACCCGGGCGATCATCACGGACGCCGTGGGAGCGGGGTACGCACAGGACATCACGGTGTCCCGCACGGGGGTGGGAGAGCTGCCGGCCATCGAGGTGCACGTTGTTGCACCGCTGCCCGTGGTGGCCACGTTCGGCCCATCCGATGCTCTGGAGGTGAGCGGGCATGCGGTGGACATGGACGCCTGACGGGTCTCCCGACCACGGGCAGCCGGAGGACCCGGATCGGGGCAGCGCGGTGATCGAGTTCATCGGTCTGGGTCTGCTGCTGCTGATCCCGATCATCTACCTCGTCATCACGGTGTCCCGTGTCCAGGCGGGTTCCTTCGCGGTGGTGGCCGCCGCGGAACAGGCCGGACAGGCCATCAGCGTGGCGGAAGCCGAGGACCTCGACCGCGCCGGGGTCCACGACCTCGCGGCCGTGGCCGCCCAGGACCACGGTTTTGCGCCGCAGGACCTCGCGGTCACCGTCTCGTGCTCGGATGGCTCGTGTGCGTCCCCGGGCGCGGTGACCACCGTCCATGCCAGCCTGACCGTCCAGCTGCCCGGCATGCCGGGGTTCCTCACGGCCACGGTCGCCACCCTGACCTCCGACGTCACGGTGGTCTCCGGGAGGTACTCGTGACGCCACGGATTTCCGCGTGCGCCAGAGGTGCTCGCAGCGTGCGTCCCACTCGAGGAAAGACCTCGTTCCGTGCACCGGTCCACGCCGGCTGCGGCTCGGTGGGAAGGATCATGAGTCACGTGGCCGCACGACGGTCCGCGGCGGCAGACGGTGATGCTGATCCGGACGGCGGTCAGACCACCATCGTGCTGATCGGCTTCGCCCTGGTCACCCTGCTGCTCGTGGTCACTGTCCTGGCGATCACGAGCGTCTACGTGGGGCAGAGACAGCTGCAGTCGCTCGCGGACCGGGCCGCCGGCGCCGCCGCGGACACCTTCACCACGGTGGACCGCTCCGGTGATGGGCCTCCCACGGCGATCCTGACGGACGACGCGGTGGCGACCTCCGCCGCGAGCTACCTGGGCACGGTGGGAGCGTTCCAGGACGTCAGCGGATTGTCCGTCGGCACCCCCACTGGTTCACCCGACGGCACGACGGCGCAGGTCACCCTCACGGCGGTGGTTCACCCTCCCGTGGTCAACGTGATCGTCCCGGCCGGGGTGCCCATCAGCGCCACCGGGGACGCCCGCGCCGTGATGCGCCGGTGACCACCGGTGGACCGCCAGAGATCCGCGCGGCCGGGTTCATGGTGGCTCGGCACCGTCCCGGGCAGCGCAACGGGCGAACAATGCCTCCGACCAAACCCGCCGGCAGGGCGCGCCGTCCGAAACTTGACGGGACGGCTGACCACCGGTGCTCGACCGGGCCGGAACAGGCACGAAGAAAGCCGGGGGCGGATCAGTGCATCCACGACGCCGCCCCCGGCCTTCTCACGTGGCGCGGATCAGTGCCCGCGCACCAGCCGCAGGGTACGAAGTGCCCGGTTGGCCCACCGGAACGGGGGGAGGAGCAGCAGGAGGCGGAACGCCTTGCGGGCTCCGACGTGGCGCACGGCGCGCCACAGTTCGGCGCGCAGCACGGGGCCCAGGGTCTTGCGGGACGAGCGGGACATGGTGGATCGGTCCTTTCGGATGGGGGTGGGTTCCAGGTGGAGACTGGTCAGTACTGTTCCCAGTCTCGGGGTAGCACCGCGGAGGTGTCGAACGGTTCCCGTTCGCTCACCACGCCGTGGCGGTCGATCACGGTGACGTGCTGGGGCGATCCCCGCCGGGAGCCGCCCGTGATGTGGGCGTCCGAATCCGCGACCACGTTGAGCAGCTCCACCCCGGAGCCCACGTGCACGCCGTCGAGCAGCACGCAGTTGCGCACCACCGCGCCGGCCTCGACCGTCACGTTCTCGCCGATCACGGAGTGCTCCACGGTGCCGGCCACGCGCGAACCGGGGGCCACCAGGGAACGGGACACGGCGGCGTCGTCAGCGATGAACGCGGGCAGCAGGGGCGCCTGGCCGCTCCAGATGGGCCACGCGGGATCGTCCAGGGTGGCGCCGTCCCCGTCCAGCAGCTGCTGCTGCGCGGTCCAGTAGGACTGGATGGTGCCGAGGTCCATCCAGTACCCCAGGTGACGGTGCTCCACCACGGTGTGGTGCTCCAGGACGTGGGGGATGAGGTCCTCGCCGTAGTCCCCCAGTTCGCCCAGAGTGTCCTGCAGGTGGTTCAGCGCGTCCAGGAGCACCGCCGTGGAGAACAGGAACATCTCCCCGGCCACCAGGTTGCTGCGCGGGTGCTCGGGCTTGTACTCGAAGCCGGTGACCTCACCGGACTCGCTGGTTTCCACGACGCTGTACCGGGAGGCGTCCTCGGAGACCTCCGTGGTGACCATGGTGAGGTCCGCGCGCCTGGTGAGATGGGTGTCGATCACGCTGCGGAAGTCGATGGTGTAGAGATGGTCCGCGGAGAGCACGAGCACCAGGTCAGGGTTCGCCTCCCGGATCAGCTCCGCCTGGCGGAAGATGGAGTCCGAGTTCCCGGAGGCGAAGCCCTCGCCCTCCGCGCCCTGGTACGGGGGCAGGATGTGCAGCCCGCCGTGGGAGCGGTCCAGGTCCCAGGGCCGCCCGTTGGCCATGTAGAAGTTGAGGTCGTGGGGCAGGTACTGCTGCACCATCCACACGTCCGGGACGTGGGAGTGCGCCAGGTTGGACAGCGAGATGTCAATCAGCCGGTAGGTGCCGCCCACGGGCAGGGCCGGCTTGACCACGGTGTCGGTGAGGGCTCCCAGGCGCGAGCCCTTGCCCCCTGCCAGGACCAGTGCGAGGACGGTGGGGCGCTGCATCGTCAGTCTCCTTGGTGTTCGTGGGTTCCACCGAGTTTAGCGGCTCACGGGGCCGGGAGACCATGACGTAAAGTGGTCTGTCATGGCCACCATTGACTACGCTGCAGAAATCCGTGCCCTCCGCGCCACCTACGACTCGGTGGCCGCGGTCAGCGACGCCGAGACGCTGCTGAAGGAGATCACGGAGCTCGAGCAGCAGGCCGCCGCGCCGGACCTGTGGGACAACCCGGACGAGGCCCAGAAGGTCACGTCCCAGCTCTCCCACAAGCAGTCCAAGGTGGACCGGCTGCGCAAGATCGAGAGCCGGATCGACGACCTCGAGGTCATGGTGGAGCTCGCCGAGGACGAGGACGACCAGGAGACCCGGGACGCCTCCGCCACGGAGCTGACGTCCATCCAGAAAGCTCTGTCCGAGCTGGAGATCCAGACCCTGCTGGCCGGCGAGTACGACGAGCGCGAGGCCGTGGTCACCATCCGTTCCGGTGCCGGTGGCGTGGACGCCGCGGACTTCGCGGAGATCCTCATGCGCATGTACCTGCGCTGGGCCGAGCGCCACGGCTACCCCACCAAGGTGTTGGACACCTCCTACGCGGAGGAGGCCGGGCTGAAGTCCGCCACGTTCGAGGTCAAGGCTCCGTACGCGTTCGGCACGCTGTCCGTGGAGGCGGGCACCCACCGCCTGGTGCGGATCTCGCCGTTCGACAACCAGGGGCGGCGCCAGACCTCGTTCGCGGCAGTGGAGGTCATCCCGCTCATCGAGTCGGACGACACCGTGGAGATCCCGGAGTCCGAGCTCAAGGTGGACGTGTTCCGTTCCTCCGGTCCCGGTGGCCAGTCCGTGAACACCACGGACTCCGCGGTGCGCATGACCCACATCCCCACGGGCATCGTGGTGTCCATGCAGAACGAGAAGTCCCAGATCCAGAACCGCGCCGCCGCGCTGCGCGTCCTGCAGTCCCGGCTGCTCCTGCAGCGCCAGGAGGAGGCCGACGCCAAGAAGAAGGAGATGGCGGGGGACGTCAAGGCGTCCTGGGGCGACCAGATGCGCTCGTACGTGCTGAACCCGTACCAGATGGTCAAGGATCTGCGCACCAACTACGAGGAGGGCAATCCCAGCTCCGTGTTCGACGGCGGGATCGACTCCTTCATCGACGAAGGCATCCGCTGGCGCGCCGGGGCGCGCCGCGACGACGAGAACTGAGTCTGCACCGCACCGCCCGGCCCACCCACGGTGGCGCCGGGAGAGCGGGGCAGCAGTGAGGGAAGAACAGGCCGATGGCCAAGAAGAACGCTGACGACGGCCGCCAGATCGTGGCCAACAACAAGAAGGCGCGGCACGACTACGCCATCCTGGACACCTACGAGGCCGGACTGGCGCTCATGGGCACCGAGGTGAAGTCCCTGCGCATGGGGCGGGCGTCCCTGGTGGACGCGTTCTGCCAGTTCGACAGCCGCGGTGAGCTGTGGCTCGAGCACGCCCACATCCCGGAGTACCTGCAGGGCTCGTGGACCAACCACTCGGCCCGGCGCCGCCGCAAGCTGCTGCTGCACCGCGCGGAGCTGGACAAGATCGCGGGCAAGACGCGCGAGGCTGGCTACACCATCATCCCGCTGTCGCTGTACTTCGTGGACGGCAAGCGCGTGAAGGTGGAGATCGCGGTGGCCCGCGGCAAGCGCGAGTACGACAAGCGCCAGACCCTGCGCGAGAAGCAGGACAACCGCGAGGCCCAGCGCGCCATGCGCTACCGCAACATGCGCGGCTGAGCTCCGCGTGCCTCACACGGCCGGCGCCTCCACACGGAGGTGCCGGCCGTTCCAGTTCCGTCGCAGCCAGCGGTCGTGGGAGGCGACGACGACGCTCCCCGGGTACTCGGGCACGGCCGCCTCGAGCTGCGTGGCCAGCACCAGGGACACGTGGTTGGTGGGCTCGTCCAGCAGCAGCACGTGGGGCGGGTCCGCGAGCAGGGCGGCCAGGGCCAGCCGACGCCGCTGGCCCACGCTGAGCTCACCCACGCGCCGGTTCTCGTCCCGCCCCGCGAGCAGCCCGAACGTGCCCAGCGGCACCGTCTCCGCGAGTTCCTCACCCACGAGGTCCAGGTAGACCCTCACTGCGGTGCGCTCCGGGTCCGCGTGGGCCACGGAGTCCTCCTGGCCGAGCAGTCCCACGCGCACTCCCGGGGCCCGGTGCACGCTGCGGCCCGTGGGCTCCGCACGGCCCGCCAGGAGGTTCAGCAGGGTGGACTTGCCCGCACCGTTCGGCCCGGTGAGCAGCCACTTCTCACCCGCCCCCACGGTCAGGGAGACCGGGGCGAGGCGGTGCTCCACGGTGGCGCGGGAAGCGGTGAGCACCGGGCCGGAGGCACGGAGGCAGCGCGCGGCGTCGTGGTCCGCGGCCGTCAGACCGCGGAAGAACAGCTCCTGCGTGGGCTTGCGCACCTGCTCCCGCTCGAGGGTGGCCAGGCGCGTCCGGGCGTCGTTGACGCGGCGGGAGACCACGGTGGCGTTGCGGTCCGCGTAGAACTTCTTCGCCGCCCGCGCCTCCGTCCGTGGGGCCCTGCCCGAGTGCCCGACGCTCTGCTGCTCCTGGACCGTGGCCCGCAGCTTCTTCAGCTGCTCCTGCTCGTCCCGGTAGGTGCGCTCCCAGCGCTCGCGAGCGTCCAGCCCGGCCAGCACGTACTGCGAGTAGGTGCCGCTGAAGCGGGTCACGCCGATTCCGGTGCCCGTGCCGTCGGCCACGAGGTCCGCGGTGGCGGCATGGGGGCGTGGGGCCGGGTCGAGGTCCACGAGCGATCCGACCGTGGCGTCCAGGAACGCCCGGTCGTGGCTCGCGAGCAGCACCGGTCCGTGCCACGAACGCAGCGTGGCTGACACGAAGTCGAGGGCGGAGTCGTCCAGGTGGTTCGTGGGCTCGTCCAGCAGCAGCACGTCCGGAGCACGGAGCAGGGTCCACGCGAGGGACAAGCAGGCCCGCTGGCCACCGGAGAGCTCCGCGGTGCGCCGGTCGCGGGCGACGCCGCCCAGCCCGAGGCCGTCCAGCGTGGCACCGATCGCCGTGTCCACGTCCCACGCGCCGGTGCGTTCCGCGGTCTCCAGCGCGTCGGCGTAGCGGGTGCCCGCGCGCTCATCGTGCGGGGCGGCGGCCAGGGCGCGGGCGGCGTCGTCCACGGCGCGGGCCGCGTCCCGTACGGGGCGCACCGCTGCCGCCACGGCCTGGGCCACGGTGTCCTGCGGTGCGAAGGGCGGTTCCTGGTGGAGCAGGCCCACGCGGACGGGCCCACCGCCGGGACCGACGGCGCGCACGGTGCCGGCATCGGGTGCGCGCAGACCCGCCAGAATGCGCAGCAGGGTGCTCTTGCCGGAGCCGTTCTCGCCGATCAGCCCGGCGGGGCGGCCCGTGGTGACGGTGAAGGTGATGTCCGTGAGGACGCGGTGGGTGCCGAACGAGGCGGATACCCCGTCCACCGTCACGTGGGTGCCCGTGGCGCCGGACGTGCTGAACGCTGTGCTTGCGCGCGCGGACGCGGGGAAGGGGATGGGGGAGGGGTTCACGAAGGTCCTCTGATGGTCGCGGTCCCCGCCGGGCAGCGGCCTCGGACGCGGGGATTCAGGAAGGACTCATCGGGACATGGCCCCCACCGTAGGGCACTGGACGGGGGAGGACAAGGGCTGGTCCACCGAGGACCGCACCACCGGCGCCGTTCCGCTCGGCCCTGCTCCTCCGGGATCGTCGGCACGGCCCTGCGGCGAGGCCGTGTGCTGTTGACGCGCGAGGACGTGCGGACGTAGTCTTGTGTGTCTACGACACGGCGCGCTGCGCGGTGACGTGGTGCTCATTGAAAAATGAATACGGGGATGATCGGTTTCGACGATGTGAGTTGAGACAGGGGAAGCGGGCCGAGGATGCAGAGTCATCTCGTCAACGCTCTCTGCAAAAAATATAAGTGCCAAATCCAAGCGCACTGACTTCGCTCTCGCTGCGTAAGTAGCCCGAGCAGTCTGTCAGCCCAGGTTCACCTTCGACCTGGAATCTGACATCAGCTAGAAGGTCACTGCTCTGGACGTACGTCACGGACGTCCAGGGGACTTCTACGTGACTGAGTCCGGCGGCCACTCGTGTGCGAGATGGCCGGGACTGAGAAACCTGCAAGCACACTGCGCCCGGAGAAGCCCTGACAATGCTGCATCGGACGGGGGTTCAATTCCCCCCATCTCCACCCGTGATGTCCACGGACATCGAGAACACCTCGGACCCTGCGGTCCGGGGTGTTTTTTCATGCCTCGCCCGGTGCGGGCCGCGGAGGGACCGCCGAGAAGCGGGTGCAGCTCGTGTGGGAGACTGGCTCACGACACGATTCACCACGACCGAAAGGCAGGCGCCTCCATGAGCGAGCGTTTCCCCGAGAACTCGGGTTCCTCCTCGGCCTCGAACGGCGAGCAGCCGCAGTACGGCCAGTACTCGGCGGACCGGGCTCAGACCTCTGCGGCCGGGCAGGACCGGTACGGCCAGGACTCCTCGGCACAGGCCACGGGCGCGGGACAGGAGGGCTTCGGCGCGGCCGGCTACGGCGACTCCGCGTCCTCGGGCTCGCAGCACGGTGGCTCGGGGTACGGCGGCTACGGCGACTCCCAGTACGGTGACTCCCAGTACGGTGTCGGCGGCCAGTACGGCCAGCAGTCCGGTGGGGGCCACGGCTACTCCGGGCAGCAGTACGGTGTGCAGGACCCGGGGAACCAGGGCTACGGCGGGCAGCAGTACGGCACCCAGGGGTACGGCACCCAGGGCTACGGCACCCAGGGCTACGGGGTGCAGCAGGGCTACGACTCCCAGAACTCGGACGGCTATCCCACGCACTACCAGGACGGCTACTCCCAGCAGCCGTACGGCCAGCAGCCCTACAACGGGCAGGATCCGTACGGCCAGAACACGGCTCCGACGCCGGGCAAGGGCCTGGCCATCGCATCGCTGGTCCTGGGCATCCTGGGCATCCTGACCTTCTGGTTCGGCGGTCTGGGTGGCCTGATCGGGCTCGTGGGTCTGGTGCTCGGCATCGTGGGCCTGGTCAAGATGCGCAAGTCCCGCCGGGAGTCCCCGGCGCTCGCGGTCGTGGGCGTGGTGCTCTCGTCCCTTGCGGTGATCGGCGGCATCCTCATGGCCGTGGTCTTCGCCTGGGCGTTCAGCTCCGTCAGCGACTGCCTGCCCTACGCGTCCCAGGGGGACGAGGCGAAGTACGAGCAGTGCATCACGGACTCGTTGCAGAGCGACTCGCCCAACACGTGATCCAATTCGGCGGACCCCGCACGCTCCGGGTTCTGCCGTCTGGCAGCGGTACGACGACGCCCGGCGCCTCCACAGGAGAGGTGCCGGGCGTTTTTCGTGCCGGACGGGTGCCGGCCGAACGCCGGGCCGGGACGGGACGGCGGGGGCCGAGCGCCGCGCTGGGGCCCCGGGACCCGCGTGATGGCTCAGTCGGCGCTGTCCTGACGCGTGCCGAGAACGTCGAGGGCGGCGTCGTGCAGGGTGCCGTTGCTCGCCAGGGCGTTCGGTCCGAACGGTCCGTCCTGCCCCGCGAGCGAGGTGAAGTGCCCGCCGGCCTCGGTCACGATGGGCACCAGGGCCGCCATGTCGTGGAGGTTCAGCTCGGGTTCGCACGCGAGGTCCACCGCGCCCTCGGCCACGAGGCAGTAGGACCAGAAGTCGCCGTAGGCCCGTGTGCGCCACACCCGGTCCGTGAGGTCCAGGAAACGGTCCCGGATCCCCAGCTCCTGCCAGCCGGACAGCGACGAGTAGGACAGGGAGGCGTCCTCTAGCGTGGCCACGGAGGAGACGGAGAGTCGCTGCGCCTGCGAGAGCGAGCGGCCCGTGAAGGCCCCGGAACCGGCGGCCGCCCACCAGCGGCGGTTCAGAGCGGGCGCGGAGACCACGCCCACGACCACCTCGCCGTCCTCCACGAGGCCGATGAGCGTGGCCCACACGGGGACACCGCGCACGTAGTTCTTGGTACCGTCGATGGGGTCGATGATCCACTGCCGCCCGCCCGAGCCCGTGGCCCCGAACTCCTCGCCGATCACGGCGTCCCGGTTGCGCACGCGTCCCAGCTGACCGCGGATCACCTGCTCGGCCTCCCGGTCCGCGTCCGTGACGGGGGTCAGGTCCGGTTTGGTCTCCACGGTGAGGTCCTGGGACTTGAACCGTTTCATGGTCAGGCCGTCCACGGAGTCCGCGAGGATGTGGGCCAGGCGGAGGTCGTCCGTGTGGTTGCTCGGTGCGCGCATGCCCCTACGTTATCGCCTGTCCGAGCTGCTTCTCGCTGTCACCCTGCTGGGTCTCCCCGCGCGACGCCGCCAGCAGCCTGCGCAGCGACTCCAGCCGCTCCGGCGCGGCGGGGGAGGCCTCCGGCCGGTGCACCCAGGCGTCCAGGGCGCAGCCGGGGGAGTCCTCGGTGTGCCGGCAGCCCCGCGGGCAGTGGGCGGTGGCGGGCACGAGGTCCGTGAAGGCGTCGAGCAGGTTCTCCTCGGACACGTGCGCGAGTCCCAGGGAGCGGATGCCGGGGGTGTCCACGACCCACGTGCCCGGGCTGGTCCCCGGGACCGTGAGGGCCCGGGCGGAGGAGGACGTGTGCCGGCCGCGCCCCGTGACGTCGTTGACGCCGCCCGTGGCCCGCTCGGCTCCGGTGAGGGCGTTGACCAGCGTGGACTTACCCACGCCGGAGGGGCCCAGGAACACGCTGACGTGCCCGTCCAGCAATTCCCGCAGCCGGGCGAGGGAGTCCTCAGAGACGGCCAGGGACTCCTCGTGCAGCCCGGCCTCCGGTCGCTGGCCCCGGTCCGTGGCGCGCTGGGTGGTCACGGTGAGGACGTCGAGGTCGTGCAGGTAGTCGAGGAACTCCGTGGGGTCCGCGAGGTCGGACTTGGTCATGCACACCACGGGGGTGATGTCCGCGTCCCACGCGGCCGCGAGGCCCCGGTCCACGAATCCCGTGCGGGGAGTGGGGGAGGCGGCGGCGAGCACCAGGACCAGACGGTCGGCGTTCGCCACGATCACCCGCTCCACGGGGTCGGTGTCGTCCGCGCTGCGGCGCAGCACCGTGGCGCGTGGTTCGATCCGCACGATCCGGGCGAGCGTGTCGGGCGCGCCGGAGACGTCCCCGACGACTCCCACCAGGTCACCGGGCACGATGGGGCGGCGGCGCAGCTCCTTGGCGCGCACGCACAGCACCGTGACGGGATCGGGGCCGTCCTCGTCCACCACGCACGTGTACCGGCCACGGTCCACGGCCACCACGCGGGCCACCACGGCGTCTTCGTGGGACGGGCGCTGCTTGGTGCGGGGTCGGGAGCCACGCTTATTTGCGCGCACCCGCACGTCCGACTCGTCCCACGTCCTGCGTGCCACCGCTCAGGCCCCCGTGCCCAGCAGAGCGGCCCACAGCTGTGGGAACTCCGGCAGCGTCTTGGCGGTCGTGGCGATGTTCTCGACCAGGATCCCCGGGACGCGGAGTCCCAGGATGGCGCCGGCGGTGGCCATCCGGTGGTCGTGGTACGTGTGGAACTCGCCGCCGTGCAGGGGCGCGGGGGTGATCTGCAGGCCGTCCTCGGTCTCGCGGACGCGGCCTCCCAGGGCGTTGAGCTCGGTGCTCAGCGCGGCGAGCCGGTCGGTCTCGTGCCCGCGCAGGTGGGCGATGCCCCGAAGCCGGGACGGCCCCGAGGCCAGAGCGCACAGTGCGGCCACGGTGGGGGCCAGTTCACCGGCCTCGGAGAGGTCCAGGTCCACGCCCTGCAGCTCGTCCGGGCCCGTCACGGTGAAGACTCCGTCCCGCACGGCCACGTGCGCCCCGAAGCTGGGGAGGATGTGGCGCCAGTGGTCGCCACCCTGCGTGGTGCGCGCGGGCCAGTCCGGAATGCTCACGGTGCCGCCGGTGACCACGGCCGCGGCGAGGAAGGGCCCGGCATTGGAGAGGTCCGGCTCCACGGTCACGTCCAGGCCGGCCACGGGCCCGGGCTCGACGCGCCACTCCCGCTCGCCCACGCGCTCGGCGCTTACACCGGCGTCGCGCAGCACCTGCAGCGTCATCTCGACGTGCGGCAGGGACGGCACCCCGCCGGGGGCGTCGTGGCGCAGCACGAGGGGGGAGTCGAAGCGCACCGCGGCCAGCAGCAGTGCGGAGACGAACTGCGAGGACCCGCTCGCGTCGATCCTCACGGTCCCACCGGGCACCGTTCCGGTGCCGACGACGCTCAGCGGCAGGGTGCCCCGGCCGTCGTCCTCCACCCGGACCCCGAGCTGCCGCAGCCCCTCGACCACGGGAGCCATGGGACGCACCCGGGCGGCGTCGTCGCCGTCCAGGACGACCGTGCCCGAGCACAGCGCGGCCACGGGGGGCACGAAGCGCATGACCGTGCCGGCGAGTCCGCAGTCCACGGCCACGGGCTCGTGCAGCGCAGCGCCCGGGGACACGGGGTCGATCCGCAGGTCCGGGCCGAACGGGCCCGGATCCGGAAGTGCAGTGACCGTGGCGCCCAGCTGCTCGAGCGCGGCGGCCATGAGAGCGCTGTCCCGTGAGTGCAACGGCTTGCGCACCACCGAGGGCCCGCTCGCCAGCGCGGCGAGCACGAGGTACCTGTTGGTCAGGGACTTGGACCCCGGCACCGCCACCGTGCCGCTCACGGGCGAGCCGTGGGCGGAGGGGGCGGGCCAGTGGGCAGAGTCCCGGGGGTGCGTCAAGCCGTTGCGCGTCACGTGGTGCGGCGGACTAGAAGGAGACGGCGTTCTGCACGGCCTTCTCGGCCTCGTTCAGCTTCTTCTTGGTGTCCTTGCTGACCTTGACCGCGTTCTTGCGGACGTCGTCCGCGAGGTGGCTCGCGCGCCACGCCAGGGACGGGTTGCCGGAGGTGTCCACGGCGGCGATCATCACGCCGCCCAGCAGCGACACGTTCTTCAGCAGGCCCGAGCGGCGGGCCGCCTTGCCCTCGGTGGTGCTCGCGTCAGCGGAGCGGTACTGGGCGTAGCCGTTGAGGGCGGTGGTGCCCAGCAGCACGGTGGAGGACAGCCGGGGCAGCTTGCTCACGGCCAGCAGGGATCCGGCAGCCACCTGGGCGGCCGCGAGGCCCTGCGCCACCACGGCGCGGTTGGCGGTCACGGGGCGCAGCTGCGGTGCGGCGCTCTCCACGGCCTTCAGCACGGGATCCAGCTGCCGGGCCGTGGTGGACGAGTTGCGGAACGCGTCCACCCCTCCGGCGATGAAGCCGGTGGCGAGCAGCGGGCGGGCGAGACGACGAACAATGCTCATGGTTCTCCTCCTTAGGGTCCCGGCATCTCCGGGAAGGCACGACAGCCATCCTATCGGCCCGCGGCCGGGGCTCCCCCGGGAATACCCGCGCGAGCAGCGTGTGTTGTCCCGGATGAACGGAAGCACCACACGTGTGGTGAGGCAGAAGGCGTGCGGGAGGGCAGGTGACGGTCCGGAGATGACGGCCCCCGCCTTAGACTTGGGCGTGATGAACGATCAGCGAACTCACGAATCCCACGCCGTGGAGCACCCCGAAGAGGTGCCGGCCGGCGAGGAGTCCACCCAGCAGCGGCGCGAGCGCTTCGAGCGTGACGCCATGCAGTACGTGGACCAGCTCTACGCGGCTGCGCTGCGCATGGCCCGCAACCCCTCCGACGCCGAGGACCTCGTGCAGGAGGCCTACACCAAGGCGTTCTCCGCGTTCCACCAGTACAAGCCCGGAACCAACCTCAAGGCCTGGCTGTACCGGATCCTCACCAACACGTACATCAACCTCTACCGCAAGCGGCAGCGTGAACCGCGCCAGGCGAACACGGACACCGTGGAGGACTGGCAGCTGCACCGGGCCGAGTCCCACACCTCCACGGGGCTGCGCTCCGCGGAGGTCGAGGCACTGGACCACCTCCCGGACTCGGACGTCAAGCGGGCGCTGCAGGAGCTGCCCGAGGAGTTCCGCCTGGCGGTCTACTTCTCGGACGTGGAGGGATTCGCGTACAAGGAGATCTCCGAGATCATGGACACGCCCATCGGCACCGTGATGTCACGGCTGCACCGCGGCCGCAAGCTCCTGCGCGAGAAGCTGGGCGACTACGCCCAGGAACGAGGATTCGACACGTCCAAGGCCGGCAGGCCGGCCAAGGGCGGGGCACCGGCGAAGGATCGAGGCTGACACATGACGCAGAACCCCTGCAGCGGAGGCTGCACCGACGAACGCATCCAGCGCATCTATGAGTACCTTGACGGCGCGCTGACCACCGAGGACCTCGAGGAGATCCACGCCCACCTCACCGGGTGCTCCGAGTGCGAGCGCGAGTACAACCTGGAGTGCGTCATCCGCTCCGTGATGAAGCGCTCGTGCTGCGAGAGCGCCCCCGAGCAGCTCAAGCGCTCGATCCTGGAGCGCATCGACGCGCAGTGCGGCGAGCACCCCGCGGCCTGAGAACCCCGGACATGCAGAACGCCCGCAACCGTGATGGTTGCGGGCGTTCCGTGGTTCGTGCGCAGAACTTCAGGAGTTGGGCCGCTTGCCGCGGTTTGCCGAGTTCTTGCGACGATCCTTGCGCTTACGTCCACGCTTGCTCATGATGTACCTCCTGTGGTGATTGGCTGGAACATCGTCCGTCAGTATCTCACATCTGCGGTGGTCCCAGAGCCACCAAGTCGTCGCGACCGTCCCCGCGGGGAATGGGGTGCCTCCCGGAACGGGAGGGGGGCGAGTTCCGGGACGAGTGCCGTTCTCGGAACCGGCGTCAGCGGGGCTCGGGCAGCTGCAGCCAGTTGTACCAGCCGCGGTGCAGCACGAGCCACGCGATGAGGCCGTAGCCCGCCTGGCCGGGGTTGCCGTGGTTGGCGGCCAGGTCCTTGCGCCACTGCTCGTGGTGCTGCAGCGGGTTGAAGGTGTCCACGTACACGTGGTTGCGGCGCGTGGTGACGTCCCCGTACGCCGCGGAGAGGTCCGCGATCTTGCGGTTGCGCTGCGGGTCCAGCGTGGGCGGCGGGCCCACCACCAGCACCTTGACGTTGTTCTGGGTGGCCTGGTCCACGATGTTCGCCATGTTCAGCCGGGAACGCGCTGAGGTGATGCCCAGGTCGATGTCGAGGGCGGACGGCGCGATGACCAGGCGGTTGTCGCACGCGGGATCGAAGCGGCGGACCGCCTCGTCGAACCAGCGCTCGTTGAGGGTCTCGCTGCCCTCTCCCGGCGCGGCGAGGTTGTAGGCGTCCACGGGGACCACGTCACGGGGGGTGCGGGCCAGGACGCGACCGAACCAGCCCAGGGCGCGGGGGTCGTCCACTCCGGCCAGCAGTTCGTCGCCCACGGCCACAATGCGGATCCTGCGTTGGTCCACTCTTCTCGACATCCTTCGGGTTGTTGCGTGGCCCGGGGGCCGTCAGGTGATGGCCCCCGGGCAGGTCGGGTCCGGCGTGCGGGGCCGGCGGGTGCGCTCACCGTGGGGGGACGGTGGGACGCACCCGGTGCGGGATCACTCCCCGCGGTCGAACGCCTGCTGCATCAGGGTCTCCAGCTCCGCGGCGTGGCGCTTGGCTGAGCCGTTGGCGGGGGAGGCGGAGGCCGGGCGCGACGCCAGGGTCACCGCTCGGTCCAGCTGCGGCACCAGGTTGACGGCCATGAACGGCCACGCACCCTGGTTGGCGGGCTCGTCCTGGGCCCAGATCACACGGGCCTGCGGGTAGCGCGCCAGCTGCTCCTTGATCTCGTCCGCGGGCAGCGGGTACAGCTGCTCCACGCGCACGATCGCGGTGGAGTGGTCGTCGGACTTCTTCCGCTGCGCCTCGAGGTCGTAGTACAGCCGACCGGACACCAGGATCACGTCCGTGACCTTGGAGTCGTCCAGGTTCGCGACGTCCGGGATCACCGGCTGGAACGTGCCCTGCGTGAAGTCCTCCACGGGGGAGGCCGCGGCCTTCAGGCGCAGCAGCTGCTTGGGCGTGGCCACGATCAGGGGCCGGCGCGGACGCGAGTACGCCTGGCGGCGCAGCATGTGGAAGTGGTTGGCCGGGGTGGAGGGCTGGGCCACGATCATGTTCTTCTCGGCGCACAGCGTCAGGAAACGCTCGATGCGTGCGGAGGAGTGGTCCGGGCCCTGGCCCTCGAAGCCGTGGGGGAGCAGCAGCACCAGGTTGGAGCGCTGACCCCACTTCTGCTCCGCGGAGGAGATGAACTCGTCCACGATGGTCTGTGCGCCGTTGGTGAAGTCACCGAACTGCGCCTCCCACACGGTCAGCGCCTCGGGACGCTCCACGGAGTAGCCGTACTCGAAGCCCAGCACGCCGTACTCGGAGAGCAGGGAGTTGTAGATCGAGAAGTGGGCCTGGTCCGCGGACAGGCTGTTCAGCGGCGTCCACTCCGCACCGTTCTCGGCGTCGAAGAACACCGCCTGGCGCTGGGTGAACGTGCCGCGGCGCACGTCCTGCCCGGACATCCGCACGGGCACACCGTCCATGAGGAGGGAGCCGAAGGCCATGAGCTCGCCCATGCCCCAGTCGATCCCGCCCTCGCGGGTCATGTCCCGGCGCTTCTCCGCGAGCTTCTTGAGCTTGCGGTGCATGGTGAAGCCCTCGGGCATCTCCACGTAGGAGTCGCCGATGCGCTGCGCTGTCTCCGGGGAGATCGCGGTGGTCTTGGGCACGGAGACTCCCGAGTCCGCCTGCTGCGCGGAAGGACGCTCGATGTTGGCGATGGCCGCGGCGTCCCCGGTGACCAGCGGGACCGTGGAGTTCTGGGCCTCGTGGGTCTCCGCGAACACCCGCTCCAGGCGCTCCTGGTAGTCCTTCAGTGCCCGGTCCGCCTCTTCCTGGGTGATGTCCCCGCGGCCCACGAGGTTCTCGGTGTAGACCTTGCGCGTGGAGCGCTTGCCGTCGATCAGGGAGTACATCAGCGGCTGGGTCATCGAGGGGTCGTCTCCCTCGTTGTGGCCCCGGCGGCGGTAGCACACGAGGTCGATCACGACGTCGTGGTGGAAGCGCTGGCGGTACTCGAACGCGAGCTGCGCCACGCGGGCCACGGCCTCGGGGTCGTCCGCGTTGACGTGGAAGATGGGTGCCTGCACGGTGCGGGCCACGTCCGTGGAGTACGTGGAGGTGCGTCCGGCGGAGGGAGCGGTGGTGAAGCCCACCTGGTTGTTGACCACCACGTGGATGGTCCCGCCCACGTTGTAGCCCTCCAGCCCGGACATCTGCATGACCTCGTACACGATGCCCTGACCGGCCATGGCGGCGTCGCCGTGGACCTGGATGGGCAGCACGGGGAACTCGCCGTTGCCCTCGGGGCCTGCACCGAGCACGTCCGTCTTGGCGCGGGCGATGCCCTCGATGACGGGGTCCGCGGCCTCCAGGTGGGAGGGGTTCGCGGCCAGGTACACCTGGGTCTCGTTGCCGTTGTCGGAGGTGAACACGCCCTCGGTGCCCAGGTGGTACTTCACGTCGCCGGAGCCCTCGGAGGCGCGCGGGTCCTGGCTGCCCTCGAACTCGCGGAACACCTGGGCGTAGGACTTGCCCGCGATGTTGGTGAGCACGTTGAGCCGGCCACGGTGGGCCATGGCGATGCCCACGCCGGCCAGCGAGGCGTCCGCGGCCTCGGACATGATCGCGTCCAGCAGCGGGATCAGGGACTCGCCGCCCTCCAGGGAGAAGCGCTTCTGTCCCACGTACTTGGTCTGCAGGAAGGTCTCGAAGGCCTCCGCCGCGTTCAGCCGCTCCAGGATGTGGAACTGCTCCTCGCGGGACGGCTTCTGGTAGTCGCGCTCCAGCTTGGACTGGAACCACTCGCGCTGCTCCGGATCCTGGATGTGCATGTACTCCACGCCCACGGTGCGGCAGTACGCGTCCCGCAGCCGTCCGAGGATCACGCGCAGGGTGAGCAGGCTCTGGCCGCCGAAGCCGCCGGTGGGCCACTCCCGCTCGAGGTCCCACAGGGTCAGCCCGTAGGTGCGGATGTCCAGGTCCGGGTGCTTGCGCATCACGTACTCGAGCGGGTTGGTGTCCGCCATGAGGTGTCCGCGCACGCGGTAGGAGTGGATCAGCTGCTGGATCCGGGCGACCTTGTTGATCTGGATCTCGGGGTTGACCTGGTTGTCCACGGCCCAGCGCACGGGCTCGTAGGGGATCCGCAGTGCCTCGAAGATGTGGTCGTAGAAGTCGTCCCCGCCCAGCAGGTAGTGCTCCACGAGCTTCAGGAACTCGCCGGAGCCCGCACCCTGGATCACGCGGTGGTCGTAGGTGGACGTCAGTGTGATGACCTTGGAGACCGCGTTGTGGGCGATCGTGCGGGGGGACGCGCCCTTGTACTCGGCGGGGTAGTCCAGGGCACCGACGCCGATGATGCAGGCCTGTCCCTTGGACAGCCGCGGCACGGAGTGCACGGTGCCGATCCCGCCCGGGTTGGTCAGGGAGACCGTGGTGCCGGAGTAGTCCTCCACGGTCAGGGCGCCGTTGCGGCCGCGCTTGACGATGTCCTCGTAGGAGGTCCAGAACTCCTGGAAGGACATGGTCTCGGCGGCCTTGATGCTGGGCACCACCAGGTTGCGCGAGCCGTCCTTGTTGGGGATGTCGATCGCGATGCCGAAGTTCACGTGGGCGGGGTGGATGGCCGCGGGCTTGCCGTCCGACTCGTCGTAGATGACGTTCATGGACGGGAAGTTGGCCAGCGCCCGGATGACGGCGTAGCCCACCAGGTGGGTGAAGGAGACCTTGCCACCCCGGTTGCGGGAGAGGTGGGAGTTGATGACCAGGCGGTTGTCGATCAGCAGCTTGGCCGGCACGGCGCGCACCGTGGTGGCCGTGGGGACGCTCAACGAGGCCTCCATGTTGGCGGCCACGGCCTTGGCGGGACCGCGCAGCTTGACCACGGTGTCCTCCGCGGGCTTCTCCTTGGCCGGGCCGTCCTCCTTGCGGTCCTCAGGCTGCGCCCGGATGGGTCGCTTGGAGGCTGCGCCCTCGCTGCTGTCCGCTTCGGTGTCCACGCCCTCGGGCCGTCCTTTCGCCTTGGCGCCGGTCGCGGCGGGTGCCGGGGACTGCGCACGTTCTGTGGTCTGGGGAGTCTGCTTCCGGGCGGCCGGCTCCGACGTGCGGGCCGGGGAGGCCTCGGGCTTCTTCGCGGCGGGAGCCGACGCGGCGGTGGTCGCGGAGGCCTTACCGGCGGGAGCGGAGTTCGTGCCACCGGGGGCGGAGGCCTTGTCCTCGTCCGCCATCTGCTCGAAGATGGGCCACCACTTCTTGTCCACGGAGTTCTTGTCCGCCTGGTACTTCTCGAAGAGCTCGTCCACAAGCCATTCGTTGCCGGCAAATTCTTCGGGGATAAGGTGGTGCGGCTGGTCTGGCACGAGTGATACGCCTCTTCCATCTGTGCTGGGTGTCCCGGGTGGCGAGCTGGTCCTCGCGGCCCCTGTGCGGCTCCCACGGAGTTTACCGGCCGTGGGCGCCCTCGACGGGCTTCGCGCATGCAAAGCCGGATCCGGTTTTTCAGTCTAGTGAGGCGGCAGGACGCGTGCCACCCGTCGCACGGGCCCCTCGCCGTGCTCCGCGCACGGTGTTCCGGAGCCGACGACGCCCGCGTGCGGGGCCACGACGACGCCGGCTGCGGGGAACGGCACCCAGGCCGACGCCGCCCGCCCGGGGCGACCGAGCGGCGTCGGGCCCGGAGCGTGACGGTGGACAGTAGACTGTGCGTCTGTGCGCTTCCTCACGAATCCCACCACGGACCTGACCTACAACGACGTCTTCCTGGTGCCCTCCATGTCCAGGGTCACGTCCCGCTTCGACGCGGACCTGTCCCCGCAGGACGGCACGGGCTCCACGATCCCGATCGTGGCCGCGAACATGACGGCGGTGACCGGACGCCGGATGACCGAGACCATGGCCCGTCGGGGCGGGCTCGGCATCCTGCCGCAGGACATCCCGCTGGACGTGATCGCGGAGGTCACGTCCTGGGTCAAGGACCGTTCCCCGCGCTGGGACACCCCTGTGGTGCTGCGGCGCACGGACACGGTCCACGACGCGCTCGGGATCATCCACAAGCGCCCGCACGGACTGGTGGTCGTGGTGGACGAGCAGCGCCGGTACCTGGGCCTCGTGCTGGAGTCCGACTGCCGGGACGTGGACCGCTTCACCCAGCTGGGCGATCTGGCCCGCAGCGACGGCCCGCAGTTCCAGGAGGCCGATTTTCCGGCGGAGGCAGACCCCGCGGCGCTGCGTGCGCTCTACGAGCGCCTCGCCGACGCGCGGGTGAGCGCCGCTTCGGTGCTGCGGGGCACGGAGGTCGCCGGGATCATCACACGCCAGGGTCTCGTGCGCTCCACCATCTACACCCCCTCGGTGGACGCGCGGGGCCGGCTGCGCGTGGGTGCCGCCGTGGGCATCAACGGTGACGTGGGGGCCAAGGCCGCCCGGCTGCTCGAGGCCGGGGTGGACGTCCTCGTGGTGGACACCGCTCACGGTCACCAGCTCAAGGCCATGGAGGCCGTGGCCGCCGTGCGCGCCCTGGATCCGCAGGTGCCGGTGGTGGCCGGCAACGTGGTCACCGCCGACGGCGTGCGCGACCTCGTCTCGGCCGGCGCGGACATCGTCAAGGTCGGCGTGGGCCCCGGGGCCATGTGCACCACCCGCATGATGACGGCGGTGGGGCGTCCCCAGTTCTCAGCGGTTGTGGAGTGCGCGGAGGCCGCGCAGGACCTCGGGGTGCACATCTGGGCGGACGGCGGGGTCAAGCACCCGCGCGACGTCGCCCTCGCCCTGGCCGCGGGGGCGAGCCAGGTCATGGTGGGCTCGTGGTTCGCGGGTACCCACGAGGGGCCGGGGGAGATCACCGTGGACGCGGACGGCCGTGCCTACAAGGAGTCCTTCGGGATGGCCTCGGCCCGTGCCGTGAAGCACCGCACCCTGGGAGAGGACCGGTTCTCCCGGGCCCGCAAGGCGCTGTTCGAGGAGGGGATCTCCAACTCCACCATGTACCTGGACCCCCAGCGCCCCGGGGTGGAGGACCTGCTGGACCACATCACCTCCGGG
This sequence comes from Kocuria sp. APC 4018, assembly GCF_030407675.1. NCBI lineage: Bacteria > Bacillati > Actinomycetota > Actinomycetes > Micrococcales > Micrococcaceae > Kocuria > Kocuria sp. APC 4018. The sequence continues at coordinate 49,708 of NZ_JASDCY010000002.1, forward strand.
GTGCGCAGCTCCATGACCTACGCCGGGGCCACCACGCTGCGGCAGTTCACGTCCCGCGCCGTGGTGGGCATCCAGTCCCAGTCGGGCTACGACGAGGGCAGGCCCCGCTCCGAGTCCTGGTCCTGATCTGCCCGTTCTCATCACGCCGCTACATGAGAATGGTTCATGATATGCTCGCGCTCTGATTTGATGACATCCGTTCTCATCGGCACCCGGGGAGGTGCGGGGGACGCCGAGCAGGGAGATGATGCGCGTGAGCGACCGCACCAACCGCCACGGGGCCAGGGCCGCCGCAGTCCTGGGGCTGCTGGGAGCCCTGGCACTCACGGGCTGCTCGGGCGGTTCGGCGCAGGAGGGTGCATCCGGGGCGGAGGACTCCGGGAAGATCCGGGTCACCACCTCCACCAACGTCTACTCGGACCTCGCCGCCCAGGTGGGTGGCGACAAGGTGGAGGCCACGCCGGTGATCGACTCCGCCGCCCAGGATCCGCACTCCTACGAGGCCACGCCGCAGGACCGGCTGGCCGTGGAGAAAGCCGACCTCCTGGTGCGCAACGGTGGCGGGTACGACCAGTTCATGACCGACCTGGCACCGGAGGGCGCGCGCGTGGTGGACGCCGTGGACGTCTCGGGTCTGCAGTCCGAGCAGGACCGTGAAGCCGCCCAGGAGCACGATCACGACCACGGCTCGGGGGAGCACCACCACCACGGCGGCTTCAACGAGCACGTGTGGTACGACCTGGAGACCATGACCAAGGTGGTCACGCAGATCGCCGGCCAGCTCGGGAAGGTGGATCCCGCCAACGCGAGCTACTACACGGACAACGCCGCACGGGTCGGGCAGGAGCTGACCGCCCTGGACGAGCGTCTCGGGGGCCTCGGAGCGAGCGGTGGCTACGTGGCCACGGAACCGGTGCCCGGCTACCTCCTGGAGGACGCGGGCCTGCACGACGACACCCCCGCGGAGTTCGCCGAGGCCATCGACGCCGAGACGGACGCACCGCCGGCCGCCCTCAACGACACGCTGAAACTGGTGGCGGACGAGCACATCGCGCTGCTCGCGTTCAACCAGCAGACCTCCACGGGGCAGACCGAACGGCTGCGCACCACCGCCCAGGAGGCGGGCACACCCGTGGTGGAGTTCACCGAGACCGTGCCGGATGACAGGACCTACCAGCAGTGGATGGGCGAGAACGTGGACCACGTGGCCGAAGCCGTGAAGAAGTAGCCCGTGGCATCCGAGAGAACACGTGACGAGGCGGCAGGGCACATCACGGCTGACGCGGGGCACAGCGTCCCCGTTTCCGCGAGCGCGACGCCGGGCGCCCCTGACGACCGGCCGGAGACGCAACACGACCCGGTGATCCGGCTGCGCGGGGCTGAGCTCTCCTTCGGGGAGCGCACCCTGTGGTCCGGCCTGGACCTGGACGTGCACCCCGGGGAGTACCTGGCCGTGCTGGGCTCCAACGGCACGGGCAAGACGAGCCTGCTCAAGGTGCTCCTGGGGCTGCTGCCGCTCACGGCCGGGACGGTGAGCGTCAACGGCGTGCGCCCGCGGGCGGCGGCCTCCCGCGTGGGATACGTCCCCCAGCAGCGCGGCTTCCCGGAGCGCACCCCGCTGCGGGCCCGCGACCTCGTGGCCCAGGGCGTGGACGGACACCGGTGGGGGATGCGTCTGCGCTCGCGGCGGGTGCACCGCAGGGTGGACGAGCTGCTCGAGCGGGTGGGCGCCACGGACTATGCGCAAGCCCCCGTGGGGCTGCTCTCCGGGGGCGAGCAGCAGCGGTTGCGGATTGCCCAGGCGCTCGCGGCGGAGCCCACGGTCATGCTGTGCGACGAGGCGCTGCTCTCCCTGGACCTGCGCCACCAGCACGTGGTCAGCGAGCTGGTGCACGAGCAGCGTGAGCGCACCGGCTGCGCCGTGGTGTTCGTGACCCACGACGTGAACCCGATCATCGAGCACGTGGACCGGATCCTGTACCTGGCCAACGGCTCCTTCCGGATCGGCACCCCGGACGAGGTGCTGCGCTCGGACGTGCTCACCGAGCTCTACGGCAGTCCCATCGAGGTGCTGCGCTTCAACGGCCGGATCCTGGTGGCCGGCAGCCCGGACAGTGCCCACCACACCGACTCCCCGGAGGAGATCGTCCCGTGATCACGGAAGCCATCGACTGGAACTCCTTCCTGAGCTCCGTGTTCGTCTTCGAGGACTACGCCGAGCTGCTGTCCCTGCTGCGCAACTCGGTGTGGGCCGGGGCGGTGCTGGGGCTCGTGGGCGGTCTCGTGGGCACGTTCGTGATGATGCGGGACCTCGCGTTCGCCGTGCACGGCATCGCGGAGCTGTCCTTCGCCGGGGCCGCCGCCGCGCTGCTGATCGGGGCGGACGTGATCACGGGTTCGCTCGTGGGCTCGATCCTCGCCGCCCTGATCATGGGGTTCGCGGGGCTGCGCGCACGAGAGGGCAACTCGTTCGTGGGGGTCCTGATGCCCTTCGGGCTGGGGCTGGGCATCCTGTTCCTGTCCCTCTACGAGGGCCGCTCCTCCAACAAGTTCTCGCTGCTGACCGGTCAGATCGTGTCGGTCTCCTCGGTGCAGCTGACCTCCATGGTGCTGCTCTCGGCGCTGGTGGTGGTCACGCTCGTGGGTGTCTGGCGGCCCCTCACGTTCGCGAGCACGGACCCCCTGGTGGCCCAGGCCAAGGGCCTGCCGGTGCGGGGGCTGTCCATCGCGTTCATGGTGCTGCTGGGGATCACCGTGGCCCTGTCCGTGCAGATCGTGGGTTCGCTGCTCGTGCTCGCCCTGCTCATCACCCCGGCGGCCGCGGCCATGAACCTCACCGTGAGTCCCGTGCGCACGGTGGTGCTCTCGGTGGTCTTCGCGGAACTGGCCATGGTGGGCGGGATCCTGCTCGCGCTGGGCGGGAACATCCCCATCAGCCCGTACGTGACCACCATCTCGTTCGTGCTGTGGCTCGTCTCGCGCCTGGTGCGCGCCGTGCGCGAGCGCTCGTCCTCCCACCGCCGGACGACGACGCCGCGCGGCCCGGTGGGCGCGGGGGCGCCGGTTTCCACGGCCACACCGGTCGCGGCGGGCACGGCAGGCGCACTCGGGCAGGGCTCACCCGGGGCGGGCACCGGTGCAGGGACGGGCCCGGCTCAGAACAGGATCTGAACGGCCGCGGGGAGTACCCGCAGGCTCACGGGCAGGGGGCCGAGCCGCTCGCCGTCGCCGAAAGCCATGTCCCCGTCCGGGGAGAGCCCGGTGGCGTGCGCGCTCACGGCCACCCTCGCCGAGACCGCCGGTTCCACCGCCACCTCGGGCAGGGTCACGTGGCTGCCAAGCCACAGCCGGGGCAGGGACACCACGAACTTGACGGGCCCCACGTCCGAGACCATGAACAGCTCCGCGGTGCTGTCCCCAGCGTCTGCGGCGGGCACGATCGTGAGGCCCCCGCCGATCGAGGACGTGTTCGCGAGCGTGAGCAGCGTGAGGTCCCGGGCGGCGGTGTGCTCGCTGCCGTCCGGGGAGCTCCAGCTCAGCTGGTAGGGGCGGGCCCGCATGCTCATGAGGTCCACGGCAAGGGCGACGACGTACTTGGCGGACGCGCGCACGCGCGACCAGCGGTTGGCGCGCGCGTTGATGCGGGCATCCAGGCCCAGGCACACGGCTGTGGCGCACACGTGACGGGTTCCGTCCGCACACTCCACCCGGAGCAGGTCCGTGCGGCGCGGCGCGGACTCCAGGCCACGGAGCACACGACCCGCGGCACGCTCCACGTCCTGGGAGGGCACACCGTGATGGCGTGCGAGGTCGTTGCCGGAGCCCGCCGGCACCAGTCCGAAGGGCAGGTCCACGCCCTGCCGGTTCAGCGTGTCCAGGCACTGCAGCACCAGGTGGACCATCCCGTCCCCGCCCACGGCCACGACGGCGGCAACGGCCTGGCTCTCCAGGCGCAGGGTGTCCGTGAGCAGCTCGGAGAGCCCTCTGGCCGTGGCCGATGCCAGGGGACGCGGTCGGTAGCCGCCCGCCCGGAGGATCCCGGCGGCGCGCTCGCAGGCATCGCGGGACGCGGGGGAGGAGCCGTTGTGGACCAGCAGGATGTCGCGTGGGCCGGTGGTCACCGCGTGGGCTCCGACGATCCTCGACCGGGGCGGGAGGTGCCCGGAGCACTGGACGGGCGCTGCGCGTCGTCCGGGGAACCGGCACCGGGCAGCGTACCGCCGTGGTCCTCGCTGCCGGAGGTGTCCTCGGCGGCGAGACGGGCGGCGCACTGCTCGCAGATCCCGGAGATCTCCACGGTGTGGTCCACGTCCGTGTAGCCGTGGCGCCGCGCCGTGCTCTCGGCCCAGGCCTCGATGTCCGGTGCCTCGAGCTCCACCGTGGCCCCGCACGAGCGGCACACCAGGTGGTGGTGGTGGTGCTGGGCCTCGCAGCGGCGGTAGATGGCCTCACCCTCCGCGGTGCGCAGCACGTCCACCTGGCCGAGCTCCGCCATGGACTGCAGGATCCGGTAGGTGGTGGCCAGGGACACGGACTCGCCCTGGTCCTGGAGCCGCCGGTGCAGGTCCTGCGTGGAGATGAAGTCCTCCAGCCGGTGCAGTTCGGCGGTCACCGCACGGCGCTGCTTGGTGTTGCGAACCTCCGCGGGTTCGGTGGTCTTGGTGCTCAACCCTGGCGTCCTTTCCGCGAGCGGTCGTCCGGGTCATCTTAACGCGCGGCGCGGACATGCGCGGCGAGGCGGTCCTCGTGCGGGTGGTCCTCGGTCCTCGACCACGGGGCCAGCCGGGGGATCGGCCACCTGTACGGGTCAGGTGCGACGGGCCACCCGTGGGCCGCGGAGACCTCCACGCAGCGGCGGCGGGCCGCTAGGGTGGCACCATGCTGCTGACCAAGTTCTCCCACTCGTGCGTGCGGCTCGAGAAGGACGGCGCGGTGCTGGTGATCGACCCCGGAACGTTCTCGGAGGTCGAGGAGGCGCTCGACGGCGCGGACACCGTGCTCGTCACGCACGTGCACCCGGACCACTGCGACGTCCCCCGCGTGGCGGCCGTGCTGGAGTCGGCACCCGGTATGTCGCTACACGCCCCGGCCGCCGTCATCGAGGAACTCGCCCAGCACGTCACGGACGCCTCGCGCCTGCACGCCGTCACCGCGGACACCGCGTTCGAGGCCGGCCCGTTCTCGGTGACCACCCACGGCGGCCAGCACGCGCTGATCCACCCCCTGATCCCCACCGTGGACAACGTGGGGTACGTGGTGGACGACGCCGTGCTCCACCCCGGCGACTCGTTCACGGTTCCGCGCGGGGTCGCGGTTCCCACCGTCCTGGTGCCCCTGCACGCGCCGTGGTCGAAGATGTCCGAGGTCATCGACTTCGTGATCGCCACCCGGGCCAGCACCGCGTTCCAGATCCACGACGCCCTGCTGTCGGAGAACGGCTTCGGCGTGGTCGAGACGCAGGTCGCCCACTTCGCCGGACTCTACGGAACCAGCTACCGCCACCTGTCCCCGCGCGAGAGCGTGGAGATCACCACCAGCTGACCCGGCCGGCGGACCGCCGGCCACCCACCGAGGAGAGGACTCCACCGTGAGCTCAGTGTTCACCAAGATCATCGAGGGCGAGCTGCCCGGCCGCTTCGTCTGGGCCGACGAGCAGTGCGTCGCGTTCCTGTCCATCCAGCCGCTCGCCCAGGGCCACGTGCTCGTGGTCCCGCGCCAGGAGGTCGACGCCTGGATCGACCTCCCCGAGGAGTTGGCCACCCATCTCATGACGGTGTCCCGGGCCATCGGCCGGGCCGTGGAGGCCGCCTTCTCCCCGAAGCGCGTAGGCCTCATGATCCAGGGCTTCGAGGTGCCCCACACGCACCTGCACGTGTGGCCCACCAACTCGATCGAGGAGTTCGACTTCGCGAACGTGGACCAGGACCCGGACGCCGCCGTCATGGACGAGTCCGCCCGGCGGATCCGTGAGGCACTCGTCGCCCAGGGCCACCGGGACACGGTGCCGCCGCAGGACTGACCGCACTCACGCTCCCGGTCACGGAAGCGTGGTCCTCGCTCGAGGAGGGGCCCTCCTCGCTTGGTGCGGGGCGTGCCGCACTCGCGCACTGGGGGGCGCGCCTCCTGGGGCCCCGCCACGACTGTCACCCGTGTTTTTGGGCCATGCCCCCGTGAACTGGGTGATGGTCCGTCGCGCGCCGGGTCTCAGCCCAGCTCGCGCAGCTTCTTCCGCAGGCGCTTCTCGGAGACCGTGTGCGCGGTGCCCAGTTCCTGGGCGAAGAACGAGATCCGCAGCTCCTCCAGGTCCCACCGGATCGACCTGAGAGCCGCGGGCGTGGGCACCGTGGGCGGTACCGCGTCCAGGGCCGCACGGTACTCGGCCTCGAGGTCGTGGACGGTCTGCATGGCCACGGCGTCCCGCTGCAGGTGCCCGGAGAGCTTGTCCAGCCGGGCGTTCACTCCCGCGAGGTACCGGGGCAGGTGCTGCAGCGCCTGCCACCCGGTCTGTGCCACGAATCCGGGGTGGATGAGCCGGTCCACCTGTTCGGCCATGTCCGTGAACGCGGGCACCGCGCCCAGCGAGCCGGGCTTCTTCAGCCGCTTGCGCACGGTGGTGGCCTCGCCCAGGGCGGTGGTCACGAGCGCGGTCACGGCGAAGACCGTGTCGATCAGCTCCGCCCGCACGTGCTCGGCCAGCCGGTCGAACTCGGCCCGCGTGAACGGGGGGTCGTGGGGCACGAGGCGGTCGATCGCCGCGCCGGTGCAGTCGTGGATCAGGGCCTCCACGGAACCGTGGGGGTTCTGGGTGAACACGAGCCGCTCGCGCTGGCTGAGGTGGTCCACCACGTAGCGGTGCACGGACGGCAGCACGCGCTGCAGCAGGGCGATCACGCCGTCGCGCTGCGCGGCGCGCTGCTCCTCGGGGTCGCTCAGGATCCTCAGGTCCACGCGCGGGGGCTCGGTGCCGCCCGGCTTCTCGGGCGCCACGGCCACGAGCGTGGGGTAGCCGGTGACCGTCTGGCCCGCCACCGAGGTCTCCACGCTGCGGGGCGGGTCCGGCTCGGGCCACGCGCGCAGGTCCGTGCGTTCCAGGGACGCGCCCGACGCCGTCCGCTCGCCCGGGCGCGCACCGCCCGGGCCCTTGCGGTCGCCGCCACCGGAGCGACGCCCGCGCCGCGCACCGGACGCGGCGGCGTCGTCGTTCCCGCCGGGAGCCGTGCCTGCGGAGGCACCCGCGGCGTCGTAGAGCTGGGCGGCGGCCTGGCCGAGGGACTGTGCGAGTGCCTCCCGGACCCGCGGGCGCAGCCGCTGCTTGAGCTCGGTGAGATCGTCCCCGCGGCCGAGCACGGCGTTGCGGGGGTCCCGGACCTCGAAGCGCATCCGCAGGTGCGGGGGCAGCGTCTCGGGGTGGAAGTCGGAGGCCTGGACGGGGTGTCCGCGCAGCCGGCGCAGGACCGTGGCGAGGGCCTCCAGCAGCGAGCCGGAGGGCGGGTCGAACTCCTCGTCCAGCCGTCGCACGGCGGCCGCGGCGGTGTCCGGGGCGGGCACGAAGTTGCGCCGCACGGCCTTGGGCAGGGACTTGATCAGCGCGGTGACCAGCTCCACGCGCAGGCCGGGAATGTGCCACTCGAACTGCTCGGGCGCCAGCCGGTCCAGGAACAGCACGGGGATCCGCACCGTCACGCCGTCCGCCGTGTCCTTGCCCGGTGCGAACTCGTAGTCCAGGTCCAGGCTCAGCTCGCCCTCGGGGGAGCGGACCTCCCAGGACCGCGGGAAGGACTCGGTGTCCAGGGCGGGGGCCTCCGGGGCGATGAGGTCCTGGGGGGTGAGGTCCAGCAGGTGCTCGTCCTCGTGGCGGGCCTTCTTCCACCACGCGTCGAAGTGGCGCTGCGAGACCACGTGAGCAGGGATCCGGGCGTCGTAGAAGTCGAACAGCACCTGGTCGTCCACGCGCAGGTCCTTGCGGCGCATCCGGTTCTCGAGCTCCTCGACCTCCGCGAGCGCCTTGCGGTTGCGCTTGACGAACGTGTGGCGCGTCTGCCAGTCGCCCTCCACGAGCGCGTGGCGGATGAACAGCTCCCGGGACAGCTCGGGGTCGATCGAGGAGAACAGCACGGGGCGCTCGCCGACCAGCGGCAGCCCGTACAGCGTGACCTTCTCGGAGGCCATAACGGCGCCGCGCGAGCGGGACCAGTGGGGCTCGGAGTAGGAGCGCTTCACCAGGGACGGGGCGATCTCCTCGGCCCACTCGGGCTGGATCGCGGCGTTCGTGCGCGCCCACAGCCGGGAGGTCTCCACCAGCTCCGCGGACACGATCCAGTCCGGGGACTTCTTGAACAGCGCCGAGCCGGGGAAGATCGCGAACCGGGTGCCGCGCGCGCCCCGGTACTCACGGGTGCGCTCGTCCCGCACCCCGATGTTGCTGAGCAGCCCGGAGAGCAGGGACTTGTGGACGTCGTCCTGGTGGGCGGCCACGTCGATCTCCCGCGATCCACCCACGTCGATCCCCGACTGCCGGGCGATCTGGCGCAGCTGCGCGTAGAGGTCCTGCCACTCGCGGATGCGCAGGAAGTTCAGGTACTCGCGCCTGCACAGCTTGCGGAACTGGGAGGAGGAGAGCTCCTCCTGCTGCTCCTGCAGGTACTGCCACAGCAGCCCGTAGGAGAGGAAGTCGCTGGTCTTGTCCTTGAACCTGGCGTGGAACTCGTCCGCGGCCTGGCGCTTCTCCAGGGGGCGCTCCCGCGGGTCCTGGACGGTCAGGGCGGCGGTGAGCACGAGCACCTCGCGCGCGCAGCCGCGGCGGTCCGCCTCCACGATCATCCGGCCCAGACGCGGGTCCACGGGCAGGGCCGCGAGGATCTCACCCGTGCGGGTCAGCGGCCCGCGGGTTCCGCCCCGCCGGCCACGGTTCCGGCGGCCACCACGGGACCGGCGTGCGGGGCGCGCCGCCGCCGCGTCGTCGCCGTCCGCCGCGCCGCCCGGGCCGCGCAGGGCGCCCAGCTCTCGCAGCAGCACCACGCCGTCCTTGACCGCGCGGGGGTCCGGCTTCTGCACGAACGGGAAGTCCAGGATGTCGCCGGGCTCGCGGACCACGCCCACGGAGATCATCTGCAGGATCACCGCGGCCAGGTTGGTGCGCAGGATCTCGGGATCCGTGAACTCGGGGCGGGACTCGAAGTCCTCCTCCGAGTAGAGCCGGATGCACACGCCGTCCGAGGTGCGTCCGGAGCGGCCCGAGCGCTGCTTGGCCGAGGCCTGCGAGATCCGTTCGATGGGCAGGCGCTGGACCTTGGTGCGCGCCGAGTACCGCGAGATGCGCGCGGTGCCGGGGTCCACGACGTACTTGATGCCGGGGACCGTGAGGGAGGTCTCCGCCACGTTGGTGGCCAGCACGATGCGGCGGTGGGAAGACGGCGAGAACACGCGGTTCTGCTCCGCCATGGACAGCCGCCCGAACAGCGGGAGGATCTGGGTCCCGGCCAGCGAGCGGTGGGAGTCGATGACCTTCTGCAGCGCGTCCTGGGCGTCGCGGATCTCGCGCTCGCCCGCGAAGAACACCAGGATGTCGCCGCGTGGCTCCCGCGAGAGCTCCACCACGGCGTCGCACACCGCGTCGATCGGGTCCCGGTCCTCGTCCGCGAGACCGTCCCCGGCGTCCTCCTCGTCCGCCCCGCCGTCCCCGCTGCGCTCCTGCGTGAGCGGGCGGTAGCGGATCTCCACGGGGTAGGTGCGCCCGGAGACCTCGATGACCGGCGCGGGGGAGGGGCCCGCGTCCGGGTGCTCGGGATCCGGCTGCGCGAAGTGCTCCGCGAAGCGCTGCGGGTCGATGGTCGCGGAGGTGATGATCACCTTCAGGTCCGGGCGCTGGGGCAGCAACCGGCGCAGGTAGCCCAGCAGGAAGTCGATGTTGAGCGAGCGCTCGTGGGCCTCGTCGATGATGATCGCGTTGTAGCGCGAGAGCGTGGGATCGTGGCTGATCTCGGCCAGCATGATGCCGTCCGTCATGAGCTTGACCTTGGAGTCCCTGCCCACTTCGGACGTGAACCGCACCTGGTAGCCCACGGTGGCGCCCACGCGCTCGCCGAGCTCGTGGGCGATCCGCTCCGCAACCGAGCGGGCGGCGATCCTGCGCGGCTGGGTGTGCCCGATCAGTCCGCGCTCGCCCAGGCCCAGCTCGAGGCACATCTTGGGCAGCTGGGTGGTCTTGCCGGAACCGGTCTCACCGGCGACCACCACCACCTGGTTCTCCTGGATGGCGGACATGATGTCCTCCCGGCGTGCAGAGACGGGGAGGTTGTCCGGGTAGACGATGCGGGGCGGGGCGAGGGGCTCAGTCATGACAACCCTGAAGTCTACGGGCCCACCCCGACACGTGCAGGGGCACCGGATCCCGTCCAGGTGACACGCCGCAATGTCCCTACATGTGAGCTGCGTCTCTTTTTCGACCGATCGGCAGGTAATATCCACTCATCATTGATCCGTGATGGAAGGAACCACCCCCATGAAGCGTCTACTCCCGGTCGCCGCCGCGGCCACCACGGCGGCACTGCTGATCACCGGCTGCAGCTCCGGCGGCGGAGAGTCCAGCGAGGACAAGAAGGTCACCGTGGGCATCTCCCAGTTCGTGGAGCACCCCTCGCTCGACGCCGCTCGGGAGGGCTTCGTGGAGGCCCTCAAGGACGGCGGGTACACGGAGGGCGACAACCTCACCCTTGACGTGCAGAACGCCTCGGGGGACCAGGCCACCGCCACGAACATCGCCTCCAACTTCGCGTCCTCCGGGGACGACCTCATCCTGGGCATCGCCACCCCGTCCGCGCAGTCGCTGGCCCAGGCCGTCACGGACAAGCCTGTGCTGTTCACCGCCGTCACGGACCCGGTGGACGCCGGCCTCGTGGACTCCGCGGAGGCACCGGGCGGCAACGTCACGGGCACCACCGACATGAACCCCGTGGCGGACCAGATCAAGCTGGTCAAGCAGCTCAAGCCCAGCGCCACGTCCGTGGGCATCATCTACAGCTCGGGTGAGACCAACTCGCAGATCCAGGTGGACGAGGCCAAGAAGGCCGCCGAGGCCGAGGGCCTCAAGGTGGTCGAGAAGACCGTCACGACCACCGCCGAGGTGGCGCAGGCCGCAGAGTCCTTCGACACCGACGCCATCTACGTGCCCACTGACAACAAGGTCGTGGCCGGGCTGGAGGCCGTGATCTCCGCGGCCGAGGCCAAGAAGATCCCGCTCATCGCGGGCGAGGGCGACTCCGTGGAGCGCGGTGCGCTGGCCACCCAGGGTCTGAGCTACAAGGACCTCGGCAAGCAGACCGGTGAGATGGCGGTGAAGATCCTCAAGGACGGCGCCAAGCCCGGCGAGATGGCCGTGGAGTCCCAGAAGGAGACCAAGCTCATCATCAACGCCAAGGCCGCCAAGGCCATGGGCGTGGAGATCCCGCAGAGCCTGCGGGACAAGGCCGACCAGGTCATCGAGTAGAACCGGTGATCGCTGGAATCGAACTCGGGCTGATCTACGCGGTCATGGCCCTGGGGGTGTACCTCACGTTCCGCGTGCTGGACTTCCCGGACCTCACCGTGGACCAGTCGTTCACCACCGGTGCCGCCACCGCGGCCATGGTGATCCTCAACGGCGGTAGCCCGTGGATCGCCACCGTGGTGGGTTTCGTGGCGGGTGGCCTCGCGGGTCTCATCACCGCCCTGCTGCACACCAAGGCCAAGATCAACGGGCTGCTCGCGGGCATCCTGACCATGACCGCGCTGTACTCCATCAACCTGCGGCTCATGGGTGGGAAGGCGAACCTCGCGCTGCTGCGTGAGGACACCGTCTTCACCCCGTTGCGCGAGGCCGGGCTGCAGGGCACGGTCACCGGCGTCCTGCTGCTGCTGGTGGGAGTCCTGCTGGTCAAGGTGGTGCTGGACTGGTTCCTCTACACGGATGCCGGTCTGGCCATGCAGGCCACGGGCGACAACCCGGACATGATCCGCTCGTTCGGGGTCAACACGGACGCGCAGAAGATCCTCGGGCTGTGCCTCTCCAACGCCCTGGTGGGCCTCGCGGGAGCTCTGATCGCGCAGTACCAGGGCTTCGCGGACATCGGCATGGGCATCGGCATGATCGTGGTGGGCCTGGCCTCCGTGATCCTGGGCCAGGGCATCTTCGGCCACCGCACCGTGGTGATCGCCACGTTCGCGGTGATCCTGGGCTCCGTGCTGTACCGCCTGGTCATCACGGTGGCGCTGCAGGCCGGCCTGAACCCCTCGGACATGAAGCTGATCTCCGCGGTGCTCGTGGTGGTGGCGCTCGTGCTGCCCCAGATGGCCGTGTTCAAGCGCTGGAAGCGACGCCGCACGCTCAAGGCCGCCCAGGAGGTGCAGGCGGACGTGGGAAGCAGCACCGAGCACCCCGTGACCGCGAGCATCGCCACCACCTCCGCCGGAAAGGGAGCGTGATCGCATGCTGACAGTCGACGACGTCCGCAAGACGTTCTTCGCGGGGACGGTCAACGAGCGCGTGGCCCTGAACGGGGTGAGCCTCACGGTGAACGAGGGCGACTTCGTCACGGTCATCGGATCGAACGGCGCGGGCAAGTCCACGCTGCTCAACACGGTGTCCGGGACGATCATCCCGGACAGCGGGGAGATCCGGGTGGGGGAGCGCACCGTCACCCGGCTCCCGGAGCACCGCAAGGCCAAGTGGATCTCGCGCGTGTTCCAGGACCCCATGAAGGGCTCCTCACCCACCCTGACCATCGAGCAGAACATGGCGATCGCCCAGCGGCGTGGCCGCTCCCGCGGGCTGTCCCGCGGGGTCACCCGCGCCCGGCGGGAGGAGTTCAAGAAGGAGCTGGCCACCCTCGAGCTGGGTCTCGAGAACCGGCTGGGCGCCAAGGTGGGTCTGCTGTCCGGTGGTCAGCGTCAGGCGCTGTCGCTGCTGATGGCCACGTTCTCCGCCCCGGAGATCCTCCTGCTGGACGAGCACACGGCCGCGCTGGATCCCCAGCGGGCGCAGCACGTCACGGAGATCACCGAGCGGATCGTGAACGAGCGCCACCTCACCACGCTCATGGTCACGCACAACATGGAGCAGGCCCTGCGGCTGGGAAACCGGCTCATCATGATGCACGAGGGCCGGATCCTCTTCGAGCTGGACGCGCAGCAGAAGGCGGAGGCCACCGTGGCGGACCTGCTGGCCGAGTTCCGCAAGCTGCAGGCGGCCACGGGCGAGCCGGCACTGGATGACGCTACGCTTCTGGAAACAGCTCGCAGCGCCGCACCGTCGGCCGCCCCCTCCCGGGGCGTCCCCGCCGGTGGCGCTCCCACGGGTGGCTCCTCCGCCGCGGAGGTGGCACCGGAAGGTCAGTGATCACCATGAGTCAGCCCCGCCGCAGACAGCGCATGACGTCCGTCATCACTGCGGTGGGGCTGATTCTGCTCTTCGTGTGCTGCTTCTCCCTGCCGGAGGGTCTCGCGGCGCTCAGCCAGGCGGCCGCGGACCACGGGGGCCAGCCGCTCACCGAGCGCGGCTGGGTGATGACCATCGTGGGATTCGGCACCCTGTTCGTGGGAGGGATCCTCACGATCGTGGGGGTCGTCCTGCGGCGCACCGCGCCGCCCGAGCCGGTGGCGGAGGACGCGCTGCTCGAGGAGCAGTACGGCTCCGAGTCCGTCATGAACGAGTACGACCCGCTCGAGCTGAACCCGAACTACAGGATCCGCGAGCAGCGGCGCGGTCGGCGCTGAGAGGTGCTGCGGGCCCGGACAGGACGACAGGCCCGGACATGACAACGGCCCCGGGGTCACCGGGGCCGTCGTCAACGGGTGGAGCTTTCAGGGTGCCCGCGACAGGATTCGAACCTACGACCTTCTGCTCCGGAGGCAGACGCTCTATCCACTGAGCTACGCGGGCATGCCGTGCCGTTCACCAACTGCTCGGCTCGCGACGACAACTCGACGATACTACCAGGTTGCGCGGGTGCACCAATCAGCGGGAGTCGGTGCGGCAGAACCCGCCCGGCTACACTGGCACGGTGACTCCTGAAGAACTTTCCTCCGCTGTGTCCGCATGTCTGCAGGACGCCGTGACCGCCGGTGAGCTCACCGTGGCGGACGGCGTCGACCTCCCGCAGGCGCGGGTGGAGCGACCCAAGAACCGCGAGCACGGGGACTGGGCCACCACGGTGGCCATGCAGGTGGCCAAGAAGGTCGGGCGCCCCCCGCGGGACGTCGCCCAGATCCTCTCGCAGCACCTGTGCGGGGTACCCGGTGTGAAGGCCGTGGACATCGCCGGGCCGGGCTTCCTCAACATCACGCTCGACGCCGCCGCCGCGGGTGAGCTGGCGCAGTCGGTCGTGGAGCAGGGCCGCGCGTTCGGCACCGGGCAGACGCTGGCCGGAACCACCATCAACCTGGAGTTCGTCTCCGCCAACCCCACGGGCCCCATCCACCTGGGCGGCACCCGCTGGGCCGCCGTGGGGGACTCGCTGGCGCGCGTGCTGCAGGCCCAGGGCGCGGACGTGGTGCGCGAGTACTACTTCAACGACCACGGCAACCAGATCGACCGCTTCGCCCGGTCCCTGCTGGCCCGTGCCCGGGGCGAGGCCGCCCCGGAGGACGGCTACGGCGGGCAGTACATCTCGGACATCGCCCAGGAGGTCCTGGCGCTGCACCCGGACGCGCTGGAGGCGGAGGATCCGCAGGAGGTCTTCCGCGCGGCGGGCGTGGAGCTGATGTTCTCCCAGATCAAGTCCTCGCTGCACGAGTTCGGCGTGGACTTCGACGTCTTCTTCCACGAGGACTCCCTGTTCCAGGGCGGTCAGGTGGAGACCCTGCTGGAGCAGCTGCGCTCCTCGGACTCGCTGTACTTCGAGGACGGCGCGTGGTGGCTGCGCTCCACGGAGCACGGGGACGACAAGGACCGCGTGGTCATCAAGTCGGACGGCAACGCCGCCTACATCGCCGGCGACATCGCGTACTTCAAGAACAAGCGGGACCGCGGCGCGGACCTGTGCATCTACATGCTGGGTGCGGACCACCACGGCTACGTGGCCCGGCTCAAGGCCGCGGCCGCCGCCCTCGGGGACTCCCCGGAGGCCGTGGAGGTGCTGATCGGCCAGATGGTCAACCTTGTCAAGGACGGCACTGCCGTGCGGATGTCCAAGCGTGCGGGCACCGTGGTGACCATGGAGGACCTCGTGGAGGTCGTGGGCGTGGACGCCGCCCGCTACTCCCTCACGCGGTACTCGGTGGACTCCAACATCGACATCGACCTGGACGTGCTCACCAAGCGGTCCAACGAGAACCCCGTGTTCTACGTGCAGTACGCGCACGCCCGCACGTGCGCGGTCGCGCGCAACGCGGAGGCCGCCGGCGTCCGTCGTCTGGACGAGGCGGGGGCCCCGCAGTTCGACGCCGCCCTGCTGGAGCACCCCCGCGAGGCGGACCTGCTCGCGGCCCTGGGGCAGTATCCGTCCGTGGTCGCGCAGGCCGCCGAGTTCCGTGAACCGCACCGCGTGGCCCGGCACCTCGAGGCGCTGGCCGGTGCGTACCATCGCTGGTACGACGCGTGCCGCGTGACCCCGCAGGGCGACGGCGAGGTGGAACTCGTGCACCACACCCGGCTGTGGCTCAACGACGCCGTGCGCCAGGTCCTGGCCAACGGGCTGGACCTGCTGGGCGTCTCCGCTCCCGAGCGGATGTGATCCGGTGCCCGAGCAGAGCGTGAGCGGCCACCCGCTCGCCCCCGCATGGCTGCCCGTCCCGCCGGACGCCGCCACTCTGGATCCCGTGGTCTTCACGTCCCAGTACGCCCGGGACGCTTCCGGGTGCGTCACGGTGGACGGGGTCCCGGTCACGGAGCTCGCGCGGCGGCACGGGTCCCCGGCGTACGTGGTCTCGGAGCGCACGTTCCGGTCCCGTGCCCGTGGCTTCCGGGAGGCGTTCGAACGCGCCCTGTCACCGCTCGGGGTGGACGTGGCCGTGTACTACGCGTCCAAGGCCCTGCTCACCTCGGCGGTGGCCCGCTGGGCACTGGCCGAGGGACTCAGCATCGACACCGCCTCCGGTGGGGAGCTGGCCGTTGCACTCGCAGCCGGGGTTCCCGGTGAGCGCATCGCCCTGCACGGCAACAACAAGTCCGCCGCGGAGATCACCACCGCGCTGCGCGCCGGTGTGGGGCGCATCGTGGTGGACTCCCTCGCGGAGATCGAGCTGGTGGCCGCGCTCGCGCGGGAGCTCGGCACCCGGGCCCCCGTGATGGTCCGCGTGACCCCGGGGGTGCACGCCTCCACGCACGAGTTCATCGCCACGGCGCACGAGGACCAGAAGTTCGGTCTCTCGCTCGCCGCCGGCGCAGAGGGCGAGGACTCCCCGGCCCTGCAGGCGGTGGTCTCGTGCCTCGACGCCGCCGACGCCCTGGACCTGCGCGGTCTGCACTGCCACATCGGCTCCCAGATCTTCGCGGCCGAGGGATTCGCCCAGGCGGCCCAGCGCGTCCTGGCGCTGCGGGAGGCCGTGGCCTCCCGCTGGGACGTGGTGCTGCCCGAGGTGGACCTCGGCGGAGGACACGGGGTCGCCTACACCGCCGCGGACTCCCCGCGCGGTGTCGAGGAGATCGCGGCGGACCTCGCCGCCCTGCTCCCGGCCGTCCTGGAGTCCTCCTCGCTGCCGGCACCGCACCTGTCCTTCGAGCCCGGTCGATACATCGCGGGGCCCGCGGGCTGCACGGTGTACACCGTGGGCACCGTCAAGACCGTGACGGTCGAGCAGGGTGTGCAGCGCCGCTACGTCTCCGTGGACGGCGGGATGAGCGACAATGCCCGTCCCGTGCTCTACGGGGCGGACTACACCGCGGTGCTCGCCAACAGGGTCTCCCACGAGGCCCCCGTGCTGTCCCGCGTGGTGGGCAAGCACTGCGAGTCCGGTGACGTGGTGGTCAAGGACGTCTACCTCCCCGGGGACGTCCAGCGGGGCGACCTCCTGGTGGTGCCCGTGACCGGCGCCTACTGCTGGTCCCTGTCGAGCAACTACAACTGGCTCCCGCGCCCGGGCATCGTGGCCGTGGGCGAGGGCGGCGCCTCCCGGGAGATCGTGCGCCGCGAGTCCGTGGCGGATCTGCTGGCCCGGGACTGCGAAATCTGACCGCTCGGCGAGATCGACGACGACGGCGTGCGCACCAACCGCGGGCAGCCGTCACGAACCTGCGCGGCGTCGTCGTCCTTGCCATGATGGGGCGGGCATCCCGCGACCACCCGCCCTGCCCAGCTGGACCACCGCCCGGCCGGAGCACGGCGCGGGCAGCCCGCCCGGGGCCGCAGCGCACCACGGCGGCGGCCCACCCCATGTCACCGACACCCGTGAGACCACGGAGGAGCACAGGAGCCATGACCACCACTGCGACGACCACCCACGAGACTCCCGTCCTGAAGGTCGGCCTGCTCGGCGCGGGCACCGTGGGCTCCCAGGTGGCCCACGTCCTGCTCACGCGTGGGGACGAGCTGGCCCTGCGCAGCGGGGTGCGCCTGGAACTGAGCGGGATCGCGGTGCGGGACACGGCCGCCCCGCGGGACGTCGAGCTGCCCGCCGAGCTGCTGACCACGGACGCGGATGCCGTGATCGACGCCGCGGACGTCGTCGTGGAGCTCACGGGCGGGATCGAGCCCACCCGCACGCGCGTGCTGCGCGCTCTGGACGCGGGCAAGTCCGTGATCACGGGCAACAAGGCGCTGCTCGCGGAGTCCGGACGGCAGCTGCAGGACGCCGCGGGTGCCTCGGGCGCCCAGCTGTCCTACGAGGCCGCGGTGGCCGGGGCCATCCCGATCGTGCGCCCCATGCGGGACTCGCTCGCGGGCGACCGCGTGGACCGGTTCCTGGGCATCATGAACGGCACCACCAACTTCGTCCTGGACCAGATGGACACCACGGGTGCCGCGTTCGACGACGCCCTGGCCGAGGCCCAGCGCCTGGGCTACGCGGAGGCGGACCCCACCGCGGACGTGGAGGGCCACGACGCCGCCGCCAAGACCGCCGTGCTGGCGTCCCTGGCGTTCCACTCCAGCTACACGATCGACGACGTCCACTGCGAGGGCATCCGGGGTGTCACGGCGGAGGACGTCGCGGCCGCACGGGAAGCCGGGTACGTGATCAAGCTGCTGTCGGTGGGGGAGCGCTGCGGGGAGGGCGTGAACCTGCGCGTGAGCCCCGTGATGGTCCCGCGCGAGCACGTGCTCGGCGGGGTGCGCGGGGCCTACAACGCGGTGTTCGTGGAGGCGGCCTCGGCCGGGTCCCTGATGTTCTACGGACAGGGTGCCGGCGGCGAGCCCACGGCGTCCGCGGTGCTGGGGGACCTGGTCTCCGCGGCACGCGCGATCGCCCTGGGGGCCCAGGGGATCCCGCTCGCGGACCACGCGGGACTGCCCGCGGTGAGCATGGCCGACGTCCGCACCCGGCTGGCCGTGACCCTGGCCGTGTCCGACCGGCTGGGTGTGCTCGCGCGGCTCGCCCAGGTCTTCGCGGACCACGGGGTCTCCATCTCCACCATGCAGCAGAGCGAGGACCCCCGGGTGACCGGAACCTCGATGCTGCGCCTGGTCACGCACGAGGGCCGCCACGAGGACCTCATGGCCACGGTCGAGACGCTGCGCGGCCTCGACGCGGTCCGGGACGTGGTGTCCGTGACCCCGGTGGAGACGGGAGAATAGAGCGCGAACCGGGCGGCGGCGTCGTCGCCCGGCAACCGGTGACCGCCCGGAGGCGGTCGGAGCACGAGCTGAACTGCAAGCACTTGACCCGAGGAGCAACACGGCATGGCACACGTCTGGCGGGGCGTCATCAACGAGTACAGGGACCGGCTGCCGGTGACGGAGCAGACCGAGGTCGTGACCATGGGGGAGGGCGGCACCCCGCTGATCCGTGCGCGGGCGCTGTCCGAGCTCACGGGCTCCACCGTGTGGCTCAAGTTCGAGGGCATGAACCCCACGGGCTCCTTCAAGGACCGCGGCATGACCATGGCCATCACCAAGGCCAAAGAGGCCGGGGCGCAGGCCGTGGTGTGCGCGTCCACCGGCAACACGTCCGCGTCCGCGGCCGCCTACGCCAAGCAGGCCGGGATGCGCAGCGCGGTGCTGGTGCCCGAGGGCAAGATCTCCATGGGCAAGATGTCCCAGGCCGTGGCCCACGGAGCGGACATCATCCAGGTGGACGGCAACTTCGACAACTGCCTGGAGGTCGCCCGCAAGCTCTCCGAGTCCTACCCGGTGTTCCTGGTGAACTCCGTGAACCCGTACCGCATCGAGGGCCAGAAGACCGCGGCGTTCGAGGTGGTGGACACCCTGGGCGACGCCCCGGACATCCACGTGCTGCCCGTGGGCAACGCCGGGAACATCACCGCGTACTGGAAGGGCTACCGCGAGTACGCGCAGGACACCCCGGCCACGTCCGGTGAGGTGCTGCCCGCCGTGGCCACGCGCACCCCGGCCATGTGGGGCTTCCAGGCGGAGGGCGCAGCGCCCCTCGTGCTGGGCCACCCCGTGACGGAGCCGGAGACCATCGCCACGGCCATCCGGATCGGCAACCCGGCCTCGTGGGACACGGCGGTCGCGGCCCGGGACGAGTCCGGCGGACTCATCGACGCCGTCACGGACGAGCAGATCCTGGAGGCGCACCGCTGGCTGTCCTCGCGCGAGGGCGTGTTCGTGGAGCCGGGCTCCGCCGCGAGCGTCGCGGGACTGCTCAAGAAGGCGCGCGCGGGGGAGGTGCCCTCCGGTGCGACGATCGTCGCGACCGTCACGGGCCACGGGCTCAAGGACCCGCAGTGGGCCGTCAAGGGTGCCGAGGCGGAGGATCCGCAGGCGGCGGAGCCCACGCGGGTTCCCTTCGACGTGGTGTCCGTCGCGGCGGCCCTCGGTCTCGCGTGAGCGCCCGGGAATCGGCGCGCCCGGCGGCCCACGGGGCAGGGCGCGTGGACGGCGGCGTGGCACCGGTGGGCGCCACCGTGCGCGTCACGGTGCCGGCGTCCACGGGCAACGTGGGTCCCGGCTTCGACTCCCTGGGCCTCGCACTGGAGCACCGTGACACCGTGAGCCTCACCCGCATCCGCGAGGGCCTGGAGTTCGAGTTGCACGGCGAGGGTTCCCAGGACGTCCCGCGCACGGGCGAGCACCTGGTGCTGCGTGCCGCGCAGGCCGCGTTCGACGCCGCCGGGGCCGGCGTCCTGCCCCCGGTGCGGCTCACGGCCCACAACGTGATCCCGCACGGGCGCGGGATGGGATCGTCCGCCTCCGCGGTGGTGGCGGGTGTGCTCGCGGGCAACGCCCTGCTGCCGGCATCCGCGCGGCTCTCCGACGACGCCCTGCTGCAGGTGTGCTCGCGGCTCGAGGGACACCCGGACAACGTGGCCCCCACCCTCCTGGGCGGTCTGACGATCTCCTGGGAGACGGAAGGGCATTTCCACAGTGTTCCGATGGCCGTGCACCCGGACGTGGTGCCGGTGGTGGCTGTTCCGGACTTCGAGGTGGCCACTGCGGTGGCACGCGGGCTGCTTCCCGAGACCGTGGCCCACCGCAGCGCGGCGGTCACCGCGGGCCGGGCCGCGCTGCTCGTGGCGGCCCTCGGGCAGCACCCCGAGCTGCTGCTGGACGCCACGCACGACCTGCTCCACCAGCCCTACCGCGCGCAGGCCATGGCGCCCAGCTGGGAGCTCGTGACCGGGCTGCGCGAGCGCGGTCACGCCGCTCTGATCTCCGGTGCGGGCCCCACGGTGCTGACGCTCGCGAACGGTGGGCAGCGGGCGCGAGCGGCGCAGGAGGCGATCGGGGAGATCACCGCGGACCCGGCGTCGTCGACCCGCCGCCACGGGGGCGAGCCCGTGTCGTGGCGGGTGCTTGCCCTGCGGGTGCCCGGCGAGGGTGCTAAAGTGGAGGCATCCACGCAATAGGCCCCGGGTGAGCGTCCGCCTGTCGGATGACGCAGCCCCGCAGTTGAGCCCCGTGCGCAGTGACCCACCGCAGGTGTTCGAAGGCGTCGCCTCTCTGCGATCCTCTCCCGTGAAGCCCCGCCACCTCTGTGATGTGGCAGTTCGCTCGAGCGGGGGATTCGGGGGACTTCATTGCTGATCACGCGTGCTCACCGCGCGTGCCTCTCGTGGCCCGCCGCGCGCGGCCCACACCCACAACGCCGGGCTGCCGGCGATCTGAATGCCGCAGCCCCCACCGAGTCAGAAGGAACCTTCGTGACAGAATCCACCGCCCCCGAACAGGGAACGGAATCCTCCACCGCGCAGAGCACCGGACTGTCCGGTCTCAAGCTCGCCCAGCTGCAGGCGCTCGCCGCGCAGCTCGGCATCACGGGCGCGCGCCGCATGCGCAAGTCCCTCCTCGTGGAGGCCATCGAGGCCCACCAGCGCGGCGGCGCCGTCGCCGAGCGCGACAAGGCCGTCGAGGAGAAGATCCAGCAGACCGCCCGCAAGGCCTCCCAGCGCCACACCGGCTCCGACGACGCCGCTGAGCCCGCCGAGGGCTCGCAGCAGAAGTCCACCGAGTCCGCCGAGGACGAGTCCGGGGACCAGGGCGGCAAGCGCCAGTCCGGTTCGCGGCGCTCCCGCCGCGCCACGGCCTCCGGGGACCGCCACGGCGCCCCCTCCGGCCAGGACAAGAACGATGCGGAGCAGTCGGCCGAGCAGAGCTCCGCCCAGGACGGCTCCGAGCAGCAGTCCGACGAGTCCAAGGACGGCCGCGGCAACCGCAACCAGCGCGGCCGCGGCAACCGCAACGAGAAGTCCTCGCCGCAGGACCGCGACGCCTCCTCGCAGGACGAGAAGTCCCGCGAGGGCAAGCAGGACCAGAAGTCCGGCCAGGACAACCGCTCCGAGGGCGGCCGTCAGCGCCAGCAGGGCGATGCCAAGGACAACGGCCAGGACCAGGGGAACCGCCGCGGCGGCAAGGACAACGGGTCCAAGGACAACGGGTCCGGGGACGGCGGCAACGGCCAGGACGGCCAGAACCGCAACGACCGCAACCGCAACCGCAACGACCGCGGCAACAACGGCGGGGACGGCGAGGGCGGCTCGCGCCGCAACCGGCGCAACCGCAACCGCAACGACCGCAATGACCGCGGCGAGCGCGGGGACCGCAACGACCGCAACGAGCGTCGCAACCGCCGCAACCGGAACAACGGCCCGGACGTGGACGACGTGGAGATCACCGAGGACGACGTCCTGCTGCCCGTGGCGGGCATCCTGGACGTGCTGGACAACTACGCCTTCGTGCGCACCTCCGGCTACCTCCCGGGTCCCTCGGACGTCTACGTGAGCCTCTCGCAGGTCAAGAAGAACAACCTGCGCAAGGGCGACGCCGTGGTGGGCGCCATCCGTGCCCCGCGCGAGGGGGAGCAGCACAACAGCTCCCGCCAGAAGTTCTCCGCGCTCGTGCAGCTGACCTCGGTCAACGGTCGCACGCCCGAGGAGAACAAGGAGCGGGTGGAGTTCAACAAGCTCGTCCCGCTCTACCCGCAGGAGCGGCTGCGCCTGGAGACCGACCCCAAGAAGATCGGTCCCCGCGTGGTGGACCTCGTGGCACCGATCGGCAAGGGCCAGCGCGGCCTGATCGTCTCCCCGCCCAAGGCGGGCAAGACCCTCATGCTGCAGTCGATCGCCAACGCGATCACCACCAACAACCCCGAGGTGCACCTCATGATGGTGCTCGTGGACGAGCGCCCCGAGGAGGTCACCGACATGCAGCGCACGGTGAAGGGCGAGGTCATCGCCTCGACCTTCGACCGTCCCGCGGACGACCACACCACGGTCGCGGAGCTCGCGATCGAGCGCGCCAAGCGCCTCGTGGAGATGGGCATGGACGTGGTGGTCCTGCTGGACTCCATGACGCGTCTGGGCCGTGCGTACAACCTGTCGGCCCCCGCCTCCGGGCGCATCCTGTCCGGTGGTGTCGACTCCGCGGCGCTGTACCCGCCCAAGAAGTTCTTCGGCGCCGCCCGCAACATCGAGAATGGCGGCTCGCTCACCATCCTGGCCACCGCGCTCGTGGAGACCGGGTCCAAGATGGACGAGGTCATCTTCGAGGAGTTCAAGGGCACGGGCAACATGGAGCTGCGGCTCTCCCGCCAGCTCGCGGACCGTCGCATCTTCCCGGCCGTGGACGTCAACTCCTCCGGCACCCGCCGCGAGGAGAACCTGCTGTCCTCCGAGGAGATCAAGATCATGTGGCGCCTGCGCCGCGTGCTCTCCGGTCTGGAGCAGCAGCAGGCGCTCGAGCTGCTCACCAGCAAGCTGCGGGACACCCAGTCCAACGCCGAGTTCCTGATGCAGGTCCAGAAGACCACGCTGGCCGGCCACTAGGAACCGCACCCGCGGTCCGCTCGTTCCACCCGTCGATCAAGGAGTGCCCCACATGTCCGACCCCGTTCAGCCGCTGCTGGATGAGCACGCTCAGCTGCAGCGCGAACTGGCGGATCCCGCCGTGCACGCGGACGCGGGCCGGGCCCGGAAGCTCGGGCGGCGCTACTCCGAGCTCAACGGGATCGTGGAGGCACACCGTCGGGTGGAACGGCTGTCCGAGGACCTCGAGGCCGCGCGCGAGCTCGGGAGCATGGATCCCGAGCTCGCGGCGGAGGTCAAGCCCCTCGAGGACGAGCTCGTGGAGGCCCGTGAGGCGCTGCGCCGCAAGCTCGTCCCGCGCGACCCGGACGACGGCCGCAACGTGATCCTCGAGGTCAAGGCGGGGGAGGGCGGGGACGAGTCCGCGCTCTTCGCCGGGGACCTGCTGCGCATGTACGTGCGCTTCGCGGAGCAGTCCGGTCTCAAGACCGAGATCCTCTCCTCGACCCCCACCGAGCTGGGCGGCTACAAGGACGTCCAGCTCGCCGTCAAGGGCAGCTCCTCGGACCCGTCCGAGGGGGCATGGGCCCGCTTCAAGTACGAGGGCGGGGTCCACCGTGTGCAGCGAGTTCCCGTGACCGAGTCCCAGGGTCGGGTGCACACGTCCGCCGCGGGTGTCCTCGTGTTCCCCGAGGTGGACGAGCCGGACGAGATCGACATCAGCCAGAACGACCTCAAGATCGACGTCTACCGCTCCTCCGGTCCCGGCGGTCAGTCCGTGAACACCACGGACTCGGCCGTGCGCATCACCCACGTCCCCACGGGGATCGTGGTCTCCATGCAGAACGAGAAGTCCCAGCTGCAGAACCGCGAGGCGGCCATGCGCGTGCTGCGCGCCCGGCTGCTCGCGCACCAGCAGGAGCAGATCGACGCGGAGAACGCCGCGGCCCGCAAGTCCCAGGTCCGCACCGTGGACCGCTCGGAGCGGATCCGCACCTACAACTTCCCGGAGAACCGGATCGCGGACCACCGCACCGGCTACAAGGCCTACAACCTGGACCACGTCCTGGACGGCGCGCTGGAACCGGTGATCGCCTCGGCGGTCGAGCTCGACGAGAGGGCCCGCCTGGAGCAGCTGGGCCAGGACTCGGCGGAGCAGGGGTCCGCGGGCCGGAAGAGCTGAGCCCGGTGAGCAGCACTCTGGCGCAGGCCATCGCGTGGGGTCGAGCGGAGCTCGCCGCCGCGGGTGTCGCGTCCCCGGACGCCGACGCCGCTCTGCTCGCCGCCCACGCGCTGGGGCTATCGCGCGGTGAGACCGAGGCCCGCGCCATCTTGGGGGCCCCCGAGCCCACGGGCTACCGCGACTTCGTCCGGCGCAGGGCCGCCCGGGAACCGCTGCAGCACATCACGGGCACCGCGCCCTTCCGCGATCTGGAGCTCGCCGTGGGCCCCGGGGTCTTCGTGCCCCGTCCCGAGACGGAGCTGCTCGTGCAGCTCGCGCTCGACGACGCGCGGCTCTGGCGCGAGGCGGGCGAGACCCGCCCTGCCGTGATCGACCTGGGCACCGGCACCGGGGCGATCGCCCTGGCCGTGGCGAGCGAGGACCCCGCGTGCCGGGTCACCGCCGTGGAGCGGGAACCCGGTGCCCTGGAGTGGGCCCGCCGCAACCTGTCCGGTTCGCGCGTGCGACTGCTGGAGTGCGACTACCGGGACGTCACCCCGGACACTGCCGGGCGCTTCTGCGTGGTCGTGAGCAACCCGCCCTACGTTCCGGACGGCGAGATTCCCCGGGACCCGGAGGTGCGCGACTACGACCCGCCCACCGCGCTCTACGGTGGTGACCGGGCGGGGATGCGCCACCCGATCGCCGTGATGGAGACGGCTCTGCGGGTGCTGCGACCCGGGGGATCCCTCATCATGGAGCACGCGGAGTCCCAGGTGGAGCCCGTGGCGCTGGCTCTGACCGAGCGCGGGTTCCAGGACGTCCGCGTCCACCACGACCTGACCGACCGGCCCCGGGCCACCACGGCCCGCGTGCCGGACGCACACCCGGACGATGAGCTGAGGAGCTGCTCGTGAGCGAGATCTTGCCCTGCGGGACCGAGGAGGAGCGGGAGACCGCTGTGGCGCGGGCCGCGGAGGTGGTGGCCGACGGCGAGTGCGTCGTGCTTCCCACGGACACGGTGTACGGCATCGGCTGCGACGCATTTTCCGCACCGGGCGTGCAGGGCCTGCTGGGCGCCAAGGGCCGCACCCGCGAGATGCCGCCGCCGGTGCTGATCGCCCGCCCCGAGGTCATGGAGGCGCTCGCGGACCAGGTCAGCGAGGACGCCCGCGCCCTCGCCGAGGCCTTCTGGCCCGGGGCCTTGACCCTGGTGTGCTGGGCCCAGCCGTCCCTCGGCTGGGACCTCGGCGAGACGCACGGCACGGTGGCGCTGCGCGTGCCGGACGACGCCGCCGCGCGGGCCGTGCTCGAGCGGGTGGGTCCCATGGCGGTCTCCTCGGCGAACCGCACCGGGATGCCCGCCGCCCGCACCGCGCAGGCGGCACAGGACATGCTCCAGGACCGGGTGCCGCTCTACCTCGACGACGGTCCCCGGCCGGTCGAGGAGCCGGCGGAGGACGCCAGGGACACCGCCTCCACCATCGTCGACTGCACGGGGGAGACACCGGTGGTGCTGCGCCACGGCGCCATCCCCCTGCAGTGGCTGCGCGAGGTCGTCCCCGCGGTCCACGGCGGCGGGCTCGACGACGCCGCGGCCCAGGCCACGTCGCAGCGCCCCTCCGCGTCGGCCGGGGACGGCCGTGCCCACGAGGACGGCGCAACGGGCGGTGCTGGCACGGCAGCGGCGGCGTCGTCCGCGCGGGACTGTGAAGAACGTGCCAAGCAGAACGGCGTGGAGCCCACTGGCGCGGTGGCCGCCGGCCTGGCGGGCAGCGCCGTGCGGACCGGCCGGCCCGCTCCCGTGAACGGAGACGCCGAGGAGGGTGACGAGACGTCCGACGAGGAGCTCATCACCGCCATGGTGTGGGACGGCCCGTCACAGGATGCACGCCCGGTGGACCAGGTGCGGGACCGCAACCACCGGCACGAGCCCCGCTGGGGTGGCACGAGTGCGCTGAGCACGGCGGACGCCGAACGGCTCGTGGCCGACGGCACCCAGGACCCGCAGGCCTGACCCTGCCCCGGCACCCCCGCAAGCGCGCGGCGCAGGCGCAGTTCGCCCGGAGGCCGTCCCTGGCGCCGACGGTTTCGGCGCGGCGGTGCGGGCCGGGCGGTGTCGTCGCGGGGGAGTGCGCGGGAGCGCGTCTCAGCGGCCGAGGGCCAGGTGGGCCTGGCGCAGCACTTCCTGCACGTGCGGCTCCGGCAGCACACCGTTCTCGTGCGCCCAGCCCGGAACCTGCTGCTGGCCGAACCACGTGACCTCGAGCCGCCGGATGGCGCCGGCGTAGCGGTGCCCCGATGCCTGCGAGAGGAAACGCGCGGAAGCGATCGCGGCGCGGCACAGCCAGGGCGGGATGGACAGCGGCTCCCGGCGTCCGGCGTCGCGCAGGACGGAGCCGGTGGTGGCGCCCTCCCAGGGCTGCAGGATCACGGGCGGCAGGGTTCGGGGGAATTCGCCCACGGCCACGGTGAACTGCGCGAGCGCGGTCACCGAGGTGACGGGCGTGGGTGCGGAGCCGTCCCCGGCCACCGAGCTCAGCGGCGAGGAGGCGAAGCGCGCGAGCCTGCGCGTGGTCCGCCGCTCGCTGCCCATCACGGACGTGGCGCGGATCACGGTGAGCTGGGGTGCGCCCTTCTCGGAGCGCCACTCGGAGTGCAGCCGGTACAGCGCGGATTCTCCGAGCGCCTTGGAGAACGAGTACGGGGAGAACGGCGCGGTGCGGATGGACTCGTCCAGCACGGGGGCGTCCGCCTGCACGGACGCGGAACTCATGTGGATGACCCGCCGGACACCGGTGCGGTGCGCCGCGAGCGCCACCAGCACCGGCAGCAGGGCGTTGGCACCCGTCAGGGACTGCTGGTGGGTCTGGTCCGGTGCGGCCAGGCCGGCCGCGTTGACCACGGTGTCCGCGCCGGCGAAGGAGTCGGCCAGGTAGTCGATCACGGACTCGAGCCGCTGGGCGTGCTCCACGAGGTGGTGGACGGTGGTGGCCGGGGAGGCCAGGCGGGGTGAGGCCACGGGCGTGACCGGGATGCTCCGGGCCTGCAGGGCCGTGGTGATCGCGGAGCCGATGAAACCCGTCGCCCCGAGAACGCGCCAGCTGTGAACCGTCACTGTGTGTCTCCTCCCATGGTGGTTCGACCATCGTACGGTAGCGCCCGGCCGGGCAGGGTGGATGCCGTGACCGAGCCGCGGGCGTCCAGCGGACACCGAGGCATCGTCCGGGTGGGCGTTGATAGACTCCGGGAGTTCATCCGCGCCCGGGTGCCGCTGCCGCGACGCTCTCCGGCACGGGGTGAGCGAACACCGCCAGAATCACGAGTCGTCTCGGGGGCGTCAATGACGGAGAACAGTGCCAGGGCCACCGACCACGAGGGCGCGCGCGTGGGTGTGGCGTGCGTCACGCAGGACCGGCCCGGCGACGTCGACACCCTGATCGACGCGCTGCGCGTCCAGACCGAGCCCGTGGCGAGCCTGTGCCTCGTGGACGCGGGGCGCGCCGCTCTGGACGAGGACCGGCTGCGCCAGCGGATCGGGGGAGCGTTCGCGTTGCACTACCGCCGCTCGGAGGCGAACCTGGGTGGCGCGGGCGGCTTCGCGCTCGCGATCCTCACGGCGCTCGCGGCCGGCTCGGAGCAGGTCTGGCTCATGGACGACGACGCCCACCCCGAGGACCCCGAGTGCCTCGCCGTGCTGCGCACCGCCGCGCGGGAGCGCGACCTCGCGGTGGTCTCACCCCTGATCGTGGCACCGCAGGATCACTCGCTGCTCTCCTTCCCGTACCGGCTGGAGGGCGGCATCACGCACCGGCGGGCGGACCTCGAACCCCTGGGCTTCCTCGACTCCTACGCCAACTTCTTCAACGGCGCCCTGGTGGACGAGTCCGTGTTCTTCCGCGTGGGGCTGCCGGACCTCAAGCTGTTCCTGCGCGGGGACGAGGTGGACTTCCTGGTGCGGCTTCGCCGCAGCGGTCTGCCGTTCGGCACCGTGACCACCACGGCGGTCTCCCACCCCCCGGGGTGGGACGAGGAGCACGTGGTGGTTCCCGGCAAGCTGCAGGTGCTGATCCCGCCGGGGGAGTTCAAGCAGCGCCACTTCTTCCGCAACCGCGGGTACGTCTCGTGGCACTACAAGCGCGTGGTGCAGCTGGGGGCGGACGCGATCGGCTACCCGGCCCACTACATCAAGACCAGGGATCTCAAGGGCCTGCGCACGTGGGCGCGGCTCTACACCGACGGCATGCGCGGGCGGGGTTTCGGTGGCCCTCGCTGAGCCGCTGGACGCTGCGGGGATCCCCGTCCCGTTCTCGGTCCTGCTCCCCGTCTACCACGGGGACACGCCCGAGCGGCTGCGGCGCGCGGTGGAGTCCAACACCGTGGACCAGACCCGGCCGCCGGCCGAGGTGGTCCTCGTCCAGGACGGCCCCGTGTCGCCCCCGCTGGAGACCGAGCTGCGCCGTCTCGAGGCGGACTCGCAGATTCCGGTCCGTGTGCTGCGGCTCGCCCAGCACGGCGGTCTGGCTCGCGCCCTGCACACCGCCCTGCCGCAGTGCGCGCACGACGTCGTGGCGCGGGCGGACGCGGACGACGTCGCCTACCCCCGGCGCTTCGAGCAGCAGCTTCCCCTGATCGAGGACGGCGCGGACGTCGTGGGCGCGTCCATGCACGAGATCGGGGACGACGAGCAGAACCCCGTGGCACTGCGCGCGGCACCCGTGGGCGCGGAACGCATCGCGGCCGTGAGCCGTCGCCGCAACCCGCTGTCCCACCCCACGGTGGTGCTGCGCCGCAGCGCCGTGGAGGCCGTGGGAGGCTACGAGGACGTGCCCATGGCGGAGGACTACTGGCTGTGGGCGCGCATGCTCCACGCGGGGGCGGACGTGCGCAACGTGGGTGAGCCGCTGGTCGGGTACCGCGTCTCCTCCGGGTCCTACGAACGCCGCGGCGGGTACCGGGTCCTGAAGGCGGAGCTCGCGCTGCAGGCCAGGTTGCGGGCCCTGGGGCACGTGGGGTTCCTACAATGGGCCGTGAACGTCATGGTGCGCGGCGGCTACCGGTTCGTGCCCCTGCGGGTGCGCGAGACGGCCTACCGGCTCATGGTGGGCCACCGCAACGGCTGACCCGCGCGCACCCGAAAGGACAACGGCCCCATGGTCAACCCCCTCAGTCCCACCCCCCGAGCCGAGAAACCGGTCGCATGGCTGTGGATCCAGATGATCCTGGACTCGGCCGCGTGGATCCTGGCGCTGTGGGTGGCCGTGCTGCTGCGCTTCGAGCTCAACGTGGAGCTCGTGTCGGTGGGCGGGCTGGTGATCACGTGCGCCGTGGCCGTGGTGCTGCAGCTGCTCGTGGGGTTCTCCTTTGCGCTCTACAAGGGCCGCTACTCCTTCGGCAGCTTCGACGAGGCCAAGCTGCTGGTGGTCGTGACCGTGATCGTGACCGCGCTGCTGGAGGGCCTGCTGCTGGTCTTCGGCGTCTCGCTGAGCATCCCGCGCTCCGTGGGGTTCATCGCCTTCCCGTTCGCGTGCCTGCTCATGGCCGCGTTCCGCTACCTCAAGCGCATGTACCAGGAGTCCACGGCCAAGCCCGGTGACCAGGCCCAGAACGTGGTCGTCTTCGGCGCCGGCGCGCTGGGCACGTTCCTGGTGCACCGCATGATGCAGGACCCGGCCTCCGGCTTCCTGCCCGTTGCCCTGCTGGACGACGACCCCGCCAAGAAGCACCTGCGGATCTCCTCCGTGCCCGTCATGGGCACGCTGCACGACGCCGCCTCCGTCCTCGAGCACACGCGCTCGGGTGTGCTGATCGTGGCGGTGGCGGACGTGGACCCCCGCACCATGCGCCGCGTCTCCGACGCCGTGGAGGGAACGGGCACCCGCGTGATGACCGTCCCGCCGCTGAGCGAGATGCTCACGGGCGCGAACCAGGGCGTGGACCTGAGGGACATCTCCATGGAGGACCTCATCGGACGCCGCCCCGTGGACATCCACGTGGACTCGATCGCGGGCTACATCACCGGCAAGCGGGTGCTGGTGACCGGTGCGGGCGGATCCATCGGCTCCGAGCTGTGCCGTCAGCTCGTGGGCTTCGAGCCCGCGGAGCTGATCATGGTGGACCGGGACGAGTCCGGGCTGCAGGCCACGCAGATCTCCATCACCGGGCGCGGGCTGCTGGACGGCAACGACACCGTGCTGTGCGACATCCGTGACGAGGAGTCGGTGAACAGGGTGTTCGAGCAGCGCCGGCCCCAGGTGGTGTTCCACGCGGCGGCGCTGAAGCACGTCTCGCTGCTGGAGCAGTACCCGGACGAGGCGTGGAAGACCAACGTGATGGGTTCGCTGCACGTGCTCAGCGCCGCCGCCGCGGTGGACGTGGACGTGTTCGTGAACATCTCCACGGACAAGGCCGCGAACCCCACCACCGCGCTCGGGCACTCCAAGCGCGTGGCGGAGAAGCTCACCGCGTGGACGGGAGACCGCACGGGCAAGCGCTACGCCTCCGTGCGCTTCGGCAACGTCTTCGGCTCGCGCGGGTCCATGCTCCCGCTGTTCGCCGAGCAGATCCGCCAGGGCGGGCCCATCACGGTCACGCACCCGGACGCGACCCGCTACTTCATGACCATTCCCGAGGCGTGCCAGCTGGTCATCCAGGCCGGCGCGATCGCCCGCGGGGGAGAGGTGCTCATCCTGGACATGGGCCAGCCCGTGCGGATCATGGACATCGCGCAGCGCCTGCGGTCCATGTCCGGGCGCGAGGACATCCGGATCGAGATCACCGGGCTGCGCCACGGGGAGAAGCTGCACGAGGACCTGATCGGCACGGGGGAGACGGACGAACGTCCCTTCCACCCCAAGATCTCGCACGCGAGGGCCGAGCGTCTGGACCCCGCCAACCTGGACCGCCACGTGTGGAAGGTCCGCGGCGGCATGCTGTTCACCGGGTCCATCCCGCAGGTTCCTGCCAGCACCCAGCCCCGCATCACGGACTTCTCCGTGCCGCGCGCAGCCGAGTGCGCGGCGTCGTCGGGACGCGGCGGCCGGAGCGCCGCCCCCGACCGCGACGGCGCGGCACCCCGCGACGGCAGTCCCCACCGGGGGAATGCGGTCCCGCGGGACGGCAGCTCTGCGCGAGGCGGCCACGTCGCACCCGTCGAGGGGTCGCGGGCCGCCCGCGACGGGGACGACCGGGGGAGCGGATCGTGAGCGCCGCGATGAGCCCCGCCGCGGTCCTGGCCACACCGCTGCCCGGACTGGTGACCGGTCCCGCAACCCTCAGCGAGGGCGAGGCCCTTGAGCTGCTGCTGACGCTGGCGCCCTGGACCCTGGGGGTGGCGTTCGTGCTGTCCGTCCTGCTCCCGTTCGCCGTGCGGCCCCTGCTCACGCGGTGGGGAGTGATCGACGTCCCCACCGAACGCTCGTCCCACACCCGACCGGTCCTGCGCGGCATGGGCCTCGCCGTGGCGCTCGCCCTGGTGGTCACGTACGCGGGGGCGTTGGTCTTCGGCCTGATCCCCGTGGACCGCTCCATCGCCCTCGTGGTGCTGGCCATGATGGTTGCCAGTGCCGCGCTCGGCTGGGCGGAGGACTACCGGGGAGTGCCGATCACCGTGCGCCTGGGCGTTCAGGCCGTGATCGGAGCGCTGGGCACGGCGGCGCTGATCGTGGCCCTCGGGGTTCCCGCGTGGTGGTGGCCCGTGGGGGTCGTGGCCACCGTGGCGTACATCAACATCGCGAACTTCATGGACGGGATCAACGGCATCTCCGGCATGCACGGCGCAGCGGTGGGCCTGCTCTACGCGTGGGCCGGCGGCGTGAACGGCATGCCGTGGATGGTCTGCGCCGGTCTGGCCGTGGCCGGGGCCTTCCTCGGCTTCCTGCCCTGGAACCTGGGGCGCGGCACGGTGTTCCTGGGGGACGTCGGATCGTACGTCCTGGGGGGAGCGGTCGTGGCCACCGCGATCGGCGCGTTCCTCTCCGGCGTGTACGTGGAGTACCTGCTGCCCCCGCTGCTGATCTACCTCGCGGACACCGCGGTGACCCTCGTGCTGAGGATCCGCCGCGGCGAGGTCTGGTACAAGCCGCACCGCCAGCACGCGTACCAGCGGCTCACGGACGCGGGGCTCTCCCACGTCCAGGCGTCCCTGCTGGTCACGGGTGCCACGGTGCTCGTGAGCGTCATCTCCCTCTACGGCCTGCGCGCCAACGGCACGGGCTCCGCCGTCGCCGGTGTGGCGGTGGTCGCCGTGGTCGTCGCGTACCTGCTGGCGCCCACGCTGCTCGGACGCCTCCGCACCGCTCGGCGGGGCGTGGACACGTGACCGGGCCCGACCACACCCCCGCTCCCGCAGGTGACAGCTCCTACGGCCACGGTGCGAGAACCTGGTCCGCGGTCGCCCTCGTGGCGGCGGCGCTCGCGGTGGCGGCGGCCTTCGTGCTGGAGCTTCCGGACGGCGTCCGCTCGGCCGCGTTCGGGGCCGGTCTGGTCACGGCGAGCTCCGCGACCACCGTGCTGGTGGCCGCGCACATGTTCCGCGTCGCGCCCGCGGCCACCGCGCCTGCCCTCGCGGGCCTGTACCTGCTCAA
Organism: Kocuria sp. APC 4018; assembly: GCF_030407675.1. NCBI lineage: Bacteria > Bacillati > Actinomycetota > Actinomycetes > Micrococcales > Micrococcaceae > Kocuria > Kocuria sp. APC 4018. Next base: position 82,787 of record NZ_JASDCY010000002.1, read on the forward strand.
GGTGCTCGTGGCCGGTGGACTGCTCCTGACGCTCGCGCCCCCCGCCTGGCTGGTCCCCGGCGTGTTCCTGGGCGCCGCGCTGGTCGGCCTCGTGCTCGCGCTCGTGCGCTTCGCCCGGCTCACGGGGCGCGTGTCCGGGCAGCAGACGCGCGCGCTCCTGGCCTCACGATCCGCCCGGGGAGCGGACTCCGCAGCCGCGCACGACGACGCCGCTGCCGCACCGTCCCCGCGCGACGCACCCGGTCCCCGGTCCGGTGCGGCCACCACGCTCCTCGGCCGGGAAGCACCCGGCCGCCACCACGACGCGCTCCACGGGTCCGGTCAACCGCCCGTGGGCACCCCTGAAAGGCACACCCCATGAACTCCTCGCCGGGCCCCCAGGACCCCCGGAAACCCCGCTCCGCGCGGGGCGCCTCGCAGCGACACGTCGACTCCGCGCGACAGGACTCCCTCTACACTGCGGGAGAGCTCGTGGAGCGCGGCGGCCTGAGCGGAGGACTCGCCGTGCTGCTGTATGTCGTGGTCGGTGCGGCGTTTTGGAGTTTGATAGGCTGGCTCCTGGATCACCTGCTGGGAACACGGTGGATTGTGATCGCGGGAGCCGTCTTCGGCGCGTCCGCCGGGGTGTACCTCGGCTACCTCCACATGAGGGACGCGCTGAATCGGAGCCACGCCCCGCAGAAGACCACGTCGGAGACAACGAAGTCATCTGATCCGGGCCACCGGCCCGGAGTGTGACCGGTCTGGATACCGCAGAAAGGACCCGTATTGAACCCCGCCCTGAGGATTCCGGCCGAATTCGTGGCCCCTTCCACGGAAGACATGCATCTTCCCCCGTTGTTCGAAGTGGGGTCCCTCGCCTTCGGTAAGCAGTCGCTGCTGATCCTCTTCTCCGTGGTGCTGATCGGTGCGGGCTTCATGTACATGATCCGCCGTCGCGCCATGGTTCCCTCCAAGGGCCAGTACCTGGGCGAGATGGGCTACGGCTTCGTCCGCAACCACCTGGGCCGGGACATCATCGGCGAGAAGGACTTCCGCCCTTTCATCCCGCTGCTGTTCTCCTTCTTCTTCTTCATCCTGGTGAACAACCTGTTCGGGTCCATCCCCCTCGTGCAGCTGCCCACCTTCTCCCACCCGGGCTCGGCATACGTCATGGCCGCCATCGCCTACGTCGTGTGGGTCTTCGTGGGCATCCGCCGGCACGGCTTCGGGCAGTTCATGGTCAAGATGACCATGCCCCCGAACGTCCCGAAGATCCTCTACGTGATCCTCATCCCCCTCGAGTTCCTCTCGAACCTCATCATCCGTCCCGTGACTCACGCGCTGCGTGTGTTCGCCACCATGTTCGCGGGCCACATGGCCATGATGGTGGCCGCGGGCCTCACCGCGTACCTGGCCACCGAGGTGGGCGGCATCGTGGGGATCGGCGGATCGGTCTTCGGCATCGTCCTCGGACTGTTCATCTACTTCCTGGAGCTGCTCATCCAGGTCCTCCAGGCCTACATCTTCACCCTGCTGTTCGCCGTGTACGTACAGGGCGCACTGCAGGAGGGGCACTAGCCCCACGAAGGAGCGCGACCCCCGGGCCGCTCACCCCTGACCATCGCCTGCTTACGATTCCCGTAACGGCACCACGGCCCGCACCCGCGGGCACCCAGAAAGGAAATATCCACAATGGAAGGTTCGCTTAGCGTCATTGGCTACGGTCTCGCTGCCATCGGCGGTGGCATCGGCGTGGGTCTCATCTTCGCTGCCTACATGCAGTCCGTGGCCCGCCAGCCCGAGTCCCAGCGCGTCCTGCAGCCCATGCTCTTCATGGGCTTCGCCGTGGTCGAGGCCCTGGCCATCCTGGGCCTGGTCCTCGCCTTCATCATGTAGGGCAATGCCCATCGGACAAGCCCTAACTAGAGAACAGGAATCGCGCTCATGAACGCAATGGTGATGGCAGCGGAAGAGGCTCAGAACCCTCTCATCCCGGACACCTGGGAAATGCTGATTACCTTCATCGGGTTCGTGATTCTGCTCTTCATCGCGATCAAGTACATCGTCCCGGCGTTCGAGAAGGTCTACAAGGACCGCTCGGAGGCCATCGAGGGTGGACTTGCCAAGGCCAAGGCCGCTCAGGCCGAGGCGAAGGCTGCTCGCGACGAGTACAACCAGCAGCTCGAGAGCGCTCGCCTCGAGGCCCAGAAGATCCGTGAGGAAGCTCGCTCCGAGGGCGAGAAGATCCTCGCGGACTTCAAGGACCGCGCCAACATGGAGTCCGCCCGGATCACCGAGAACGCTCACAAGGCCATCGAGGCCGAGCGTGCGGCGGCCGTGGTCTCCCTGCGCGACGAGGTCGGCACTTTGGCAACACAGCTCGCGTCCAAGATCGTCGGGGAGTCCTTGAACGACGACGACCGCGCCAACCGCGTGGTCGACCGCTTCCTGGCGGACCTGGACGCCGAGCAGAGCCGCACGGGAGCTGCACGGTAATGGCAGAAGCATCGAACGAACCGAATCGTCCGCTCACCGTGGACGTGGACCGCTGGGCACCGTCCGCGAGTCCGGAGATCGCACACCAGCTGTTCGAGATCCTGGACATCGTGGACCAGAACGGCGCTCTGCGCCGGGCCCTGACGGATCCCTCCCGCCCCGCTGAGGACCGTGCTCGTCTCGTGCACTCCCTCCTCGACGGCCGGGCCCACGAGGTGGCGGTGGACATCGCCGCGGAGCTCGCCTCCCAGCGCAGCACCACCGAGCGTCAGCTGGGTGATGCCCTCGAGCGCACCGCAGTGCTCGTGGCGGCAGCCGCCACCGAGAACCGCGGCGGCGGGGACGCCCTCGAGTCGCTCGTGGACGAACTCATCCGGTTCAAGTCCATGCTGGACCGGTCCGCCGAGGTGCAGAGCGCCTTCTCGGACTCCCGGGCGTCCGCGGAGGCCAAGGTCACCCTCGCCCGTCGGCTGAGCACGCCGGGTTCCGAGGAGGCCGCGTTGCTGATCGAACGCGCAGCCAGCGAGCCCCGGGGGGCCCTCCCCGGTCGTCTGCTGGAACAGTTCGCCCAGTGGGTGGCAGACCGTCAGCAGCGGTGGATCGCCCGTGTGGAGTCGGCCCGGCCGTTGCGCCAGGACCAGCTGGACGCCCTGCGCGACCGGCTGAACCGGCTGTACGGACGGGACCTCAAGCTGACCACCGAGACCAACCCGGCTCTGGTGGGTGGCCTGCGCGTGCAGGTCGGTGAGGAGATCATCGACGGTTCGCTCACGCACCGGTTGAACCAGCTGGAGCAGCGGATCGGAGCCTGATCCTCTCGTGGAGCGAGGATCGCGGGGAGCCGGTGCGAGCCGGAGTCCCGTCGCGTTGCCTCCACGGGCCGCACACGCGGTCGCACGGCGATGGGGCAACGCATCGCGACAAGAACAAGCTTGGTCATCGTCGAGTCGATGATCACACGACGTAGAGAGCAGGGACAGCAGATGGCCGATGTGACCATCAATGCCGATGAAGTCCGTAGCGCGCTGAACGATTTCGCGGCGTCCTACGATCCCGGCAACGTGGAACGAGTAGAAGTAGGACGCGTGTCGTCCGCAGCGGACGGCATTGCCCGTGTGGAGGGTCTGCCCTCCGTCATGGCCAACGAGTTGCTCAAGTTCGAGAACGGGGTACTGGGCCTGGCCCTGAACCTCGACACCCGCGACATCGGCGTCGTGGTGCTGGGCGACTTCCAGGGCATCGAGGAGGGCCAGGAGGTCCACCGCACCGGTGAGGTGCTCTCGGTGCCCGTGGGCGAGGGCTACCTCGGCCGCGTGGTGGACCCGCTGGGCGAGCCCCTCGACGACCTCGGCCCCATTGCCACGGACGGCCGCCGCGAGCTGGAGCTGCAGGCTCCGGGCGTGACCATGCGAAAGTCCGTGCACGAGCCGCTGCAGACCGGCATCAAGGCGATCGACGCCATGATTCCGATCGGGCGTGGCCAGCGTCAGCTGATCATCGGCGACCGTCAGACCGGCAAGACCGCCATCGCGGTGGACGCCATCCTGAACCAGCGCTCCAACTGGGAGTCCGGTGACGTCGACAAGCAGGTGCGCTGCATCTACGTGGCGGTCGGTCAGAAGGCCTCCACCATTGCGGCCGTGCGTCAGACGCTCGAGGACAACGGCGCCCTGGACTACACCACGATCGTGGCCGCCCCGGCCTCCGAGTCGGCCGGTCTGAAGTACCTCGCCCCCTACGCCGGCTCGGCCATCGGCCAGCACTGGATGTACGGCGGCAAGCACGTCCTGATCGTGTTCGACGACCTCTCCAAGCAGGCCGAGGCCTACCGGGCCGTGTCCCTTCTGCTGCGCCGCCCGCCGGGACGCGAGGCGTACCCCGGCGACGTCTTCTACCTGCACTCCCGTCTGCTCGAGCGTTGCGCCAAGCTCTCCGACGAGCTGGGCGCGGGCTCCATGACCGGGCTGCCGATCATCGAGACCAAGGCCAACGACGTCTCGGCGTTCATCCCGACCAACGTCATCTCCATCACCGACGGTCAGATCTTCCTGCAGTCGGACCTCTTCAACGCCAACCAGCGCCCCGCCGTGGACGTGGGCATCTCGGTGTCCCGCGTGGGTGGTGCCGCGCAGGTCAAGGCCATGAAGAAGGTCTCCGGCACGCTGAAGCTGAGCCTGGCCTCGTACCGCTCCATGCAGGCGTTCGCCATGTTCGCCTCCGACCTGGATGCGGCCTCGCGCCAGCAGCTGACCCGCGGTGAGCGTCTGATGGAGCTGCTCAAGCAGCCCCAGTACACGCCGTACCCCGTGGCGGACCAGGTCGTCTCCATCTGGGCGGGCACCACCGGCCAGCTCGACGACGTGGACGTGGCCAACGTGGGCGACTTCGAGCGCGCCCTGCTGGACCAGGTGCGCCGGACCACCAACGTCATGGACTCGATCAACTCCACGGGCAAGCTCGAGGACGACGCGATCGAGGCGCTGAAGACGGCCGTGGCCGAGGTCAAGCGGGACTTCCACGGTTCCAAGCACGGGATCGAGGCCGGTGTCGAGGAGCACGAGTCCCTGGGCTCGAGCTCCGTGAACCAGGAAACGATCGTCAAGAAGTAACCGTTGAGGTGGTGCGCCGTCCGTCGGCGCACCACCGCGGTGCCGAAAGGAAAAGCCCATGGGAGCGCAGATTCGGGTCTACCGACAGAAGATCGCGTCCACCTCGTCCATGAAGAAGATCTTCAAGGCGATGGAGATGATCGCGACCTCGCGCATCAGCAAGTCCCGTCAGAGTCTCGAAGGTGCGTACCCGTACGCCAACGCGCTGACCCGCGCGGCCTCCCAGATCGCCACGCAGCACAACATCTCCCACCCGTTGACCACGGTCCCGGACCAGGTGCGGCGCTCCGCCGTCATGGTCTTCACCTCGGACCGCGGCCTCGCAGGGTCCTACTCCTCCAACGTGCTCAAGCGCACGGAGGAGCTGCTGGAGCTGCTGCGCTCGCAGGGCAAGGAAGCCCACATCTACCTGGTGGGGCGCAAGGCCAAGGCGTACTTCGACTTCCGGCACCGTGACTACGACGATTTCTGGACCGGCAACACGGACAGCGCGAGCACGGAGCGCGCCGAGGAGCTCACGGAGCGCCTCATGCACGACATCAGTGCCGCGTACGAGGAGAACGGCGTGGACGAGGTCCTCCTCGTCTACACGCAGTTCAACTCGATGGTGAGCCAGGAACCCCGTGTCCTGCGGCTGCTGCCCCTGGAGATCTCGGACGCCAACGACCTCGGGGACGACGTCTCGGAGCGGTTCGACGATCTGCGCGAGCACGCCAACCAGTTCGAGTTCGAGCCGAACCCGGAGGAAGTCTTCAACGAGATCCTGCCGAGGTACGTCCGGGCCCGGGTCTACTCCGCGCTGTGCCACGCGGCGTCGAGCGAGCTGGCGTCCCGTCAGCGCGCCATGAAGGCCGCCGGTGACAACGCCACCGAGCTCATCAAGAAGTACACACGCCTGATGAACAACGCCCGTCAGGCGGAGATCACCACCGAGTTGACAGAGATCGTCAGTGGCGCCGAGGCCCTCTAGGCCCGCGCTCTCCCCATTGCCAGCCGAAACGAAGTGAGAGAAATGACTGCCACTATCAACGACCAGGCGGCCCAGCCGGTTTCGCGCGGCGGCGTCGGCCGCATCGCCCGAGTCATCGGACCCGTGGTCGACGTCGAGTTCCCCGAGAACCAGGTTCCGGACCTCTACAACGCCCTGACCGCGGACTACGACTTCAACGGCAAGCCCCGCCGGATCACGTTCGAGACCGCTCAGCACCTGGGCACCAATGTGGTGCGTGCCATCTCCCTGCAGCAGACCGACGGTCTGGTGCGCGGCACGCCCGTGCAGGACACCGGCTCGCCCATCTCCGTGCCCGTGGGCGACGTGGTCAAGGGCCACATCTTCAACGTCCTGGGTGACGCCCTGGACATGCCCACCGACGAGCTGGACATCCAGGAGCGCTGGCCCATCCACCGCAAGGCACCGTCCTTCGCGGAGCTCGAGGGCAGCACCGAGATGATGGAGACGGGCATCAAGTCCATCGACCTCCTGACCCCCTACATCAAGGGCGGCAAGATCGGTCTGTTCGGCGGCGCCGGCGTGGGCAAGACCGTGCTCATCCAGGAGATGATCACCCGTGTGGCCCGCAACTTCGGTGGCACCTCGGTGTTCGCCGGTGTGGGCGAGCGCACCCGTGAGGGCAACGACCTGTGGGTCGAGATGGAGGAGGCGGGCGTTCTCAAGGACACCGCTCTCGTGTTCGGCCAGATGGACGAGCCGCCCGGAACGCGTCTGCGCGTGGCCCTGACCGGTCTGACCATGGCGGAGTACTTCCGCGACGTGCAGAACCAGGACGTGCTGCTGTTCATCGACAACATCTTCCGGTTCACGCAGGCCGGCTCCGAGGTGTCCACGCTGCTGGGCCGCATCCCCTCCGCCGTGGGCTACCAGCCCACACTCGCGGACGAGATGGGTGTGCTGCAGGAGCGCATCACCTCCACGCGCGGGCACTCCATCACGTCCATGCAGGCCATCTACGTGCCCGCGGACGACTACACGGACCCGGCCCCCGCGACCACGTTCGCGCACCTGGACGCGACCACCGAGCTCTCGCGTGAGATCGCCTCGCGTGGTCTGTACCCGGCGATCGACCCGCTGTCCTCGACCTCCCGCATCCTGGATCCGCAGTACGTGGGCCAGACCCACTACGACGTGGCCACCCGCGTGAAGTCGATCCTGCAGGAGAACAAGGAGCTGCAGGACATCATCGCGATTCTCGGTGTGGAGGAGCTCTCCGAGGAGCAGAAGGTCGTGGTGTCCCGCGCACGCCGCATCGAGCAGTTCCTGTCCCAGAACACCTACACCGCGAAGCAGTTCACCGGTGTGGAGGGCTCCACGGTTCCCCTCGCGGAGACCATCGAGGCCTTCGGCAAGATCTGCGACGGCGAGCTGGACAACGTTCCGGAGCAGGCCTTCTACAACGTGGGCGGCCTGGACGACGTCATGCGTCAGTGGGACGAGATCAAGGCCGAGACGGGCGAGAAGTAAGCCATGGCTGAACTCATCGTGGAAATCGTCGCCCTGGATCGCAAGATCTGGGCGGGTGCCGCGCGGCTGGTCCGTGTGCGCACCACCGAGGGCGACATCGGCATCATGCCCGGTCACGAGTCCATGGCCGGTCTGCTCAAGCCGGGCGAGTTCGCGATCGACCGCGTGGACGGGGACCGGCTCGGCGGCCGGATCGACTCCGGACTCGTGTCGGTGGACGACAACCGCGTGACGGTGGTGGCCGACAAGGTCACCCTGGACGCGGAGCAGCGGTCCGCCTGATCCGCAACCGCCAGGTCGACGTCGACCCCCGTGCCCCGCTGGGGTGCGGGGGTCGTCGCCGTTCGGCCACCCTGTGACGGGGTGCGTGGACGCCACGCCCGCCGGAGCACGGCAGGAGGGGCGCCACCGCGCCCGAGGAGGAAACGTGGAAGAGACGATCGAGGTTCACGGACCCACGGTGGTCCAGGGGCGGCTGCCCGTGTACGGGGCCAAGAACAGTGTGCTCAAGCTCATGGCCGCGGCCCTGCTCGCCCCGGGCTGCTCCACCATCACCAACGTCCCGGAGATCCAGGACGTCACCGTGATGGCGGAGCTGCTGCGCCGGCTGGGCTGCGACGTGCACTACGACGCCGCCGGGCGAACCGTGGCGATCGACGTCCCCGAGGAGCTGGGTCACCAGGCCGACTACGACCTCGTGCGCGCCATGCGTGCCTCGATCTCCGTGCTGGGTCCGCTGATGGCCCGCTGCCGGCGTGCGGAGGTCGCGCTGCCGGGCGGCGACGCGATCGGCACCCGCGGTCTGGACATGCACCGTGCGGGGCTCGAGGCCATGGGCGCGACACTGAGCATCGAGCGGGGGTTCCTGCGCGCGAGCGCCCCCGGCGGACTCGTGGGCGCCACCTACCGCCTCGGCTATCCGTCCGTCGGTGCCACCGAGAACCTCATGACGGCGGCCACCACGGCGCGGGGGGTCACCGTTCTGGAGAACGTGGCGCGTGAGCCCGAGATCGTGGACATCGGGCGCATGCTCCAGGCCATGGGTGCCAGGATCGACGGGCTGGGCACCACCACGCTGACCATCACGGGCGTGTCAGCCCTGCACCCGGTGACGCACCGGACCGTGGCGGATCGCATCGTGGCCGGCACGTGGGCGTTCGCGGCCGCCGTCACGGGCGGGACGGTGGAGATCGCCGGAGCGGAGCCGGAGCACATGGCCGTGGTGCTGGACAAGCTGCGCGCGGCCGGCTGCGAGATCACCACGGGGCAGGGGGTACTCACGGTCAGGGGACCCGAGCGGCCGCGGGCGATCAACGTGTCCACGCTGCCGTACCCGGGCTTCCCCACGGATCTGCAGCCGTTCGTGGTGGCCCTCAACGCGGTGGCGGAGGGGTCCGGGATCATCACCGAGAACGTGTTCGAGGCCCGCTGGGGCTTCACCGCGGAGCTGGAACGGCTCGGGGCCAGGGTGCACCTGGACGGCCATCACGCCCGGGTGGACGGCGTGCCCGCTCGCACTCTCTCGGGCGCTCCCGTCGAGGCCATGGACATCCGCGCTGGAGCGGCCCTGGTGATCGCGGGCATGGCCGCGGAGGGCACCACGGAGGTCTCCGGGGTGGAGCACATCGACCGGGGCTACGAGCACTTCGTGAAGAACCTCTCCGCCGCCGGGGTGGCCGCCCAGCGCAGGGTCAGCGCGGGCCGCGGCTGAGCTGCGGAGGGACCACCCGCTGCCGACCGCGCGCGTTGCGGAACGCCCCTGCGCCCGTGAGCAGGGGAGCGGGGAGGTGCTGGCCGTGACATGCGGAAGGCCCCGCCACCCATGCGGTGGCGGGGCCTTCCGGGTCCGAGGGGACTGTCAGATGACGGTCACACCGGTGGCCTGGGGGCCCTTCTGGCCCTGGCCGATCTCGAACTCGACGCGCTGGTTCTCCTCGAGCGTGCGGAAGCCACCCGACTGGATTTCGCTGTAGTGGACGAAGACGTCGCCGTCAGCGTCGTCCGGCGTGATGAAGCCGAAGCCCTTCTCTGCGTTGAACCACTTAACGGTGCCCTGAGCCATAATGGGGCATCTCCTTCTGGAGTATGTAGTGCGTGCACACGGTTGTGCACCTGAACTGGTACCGCGAGAAGGCTGTGGATGCGGCTCACGATGTGTTGTGCCACAGCGCCAGTCAGAACTTCACGCTCGCTACCATTCCTGCGAGCATGTCAAACATGAAGCGAGAACATCACAAGCATCACACACCGGCGGTCGAGGGTCAACAGTCCTCAGGGCGCTGAGCACAACTGTGACGTGGCTCCCGAGGGGCTCCCGTGCCTGCACGGACGCGCAGGAGACAGCATGCCCTCGGCGGGGCTCGGCTGGTGACGGCGACGACGCTCCCGTGCCGCGGTCGCGCCACGGCGGGGGACCCGGGCGGTGTCAGAAGAGCCGGGACTGGGTGTCCACGTTGCCGCGCATCTCGTCGTAGTCCAGGCTGAGGCACTCGATCCCGCGGTCCCGGGCGAGGGTGCGGGCCTGGGGCTTGATCTGTTGGGCGGCAAAGACTCCGCGCACCGGACGCAGCAGCGGGTCCCGGTTGAGCAGCTCCAGGTAGCGGGTCAGCTGCTCCACCCCGTCGATGTCACCGCGGCGCTTGAGCTCCACGGCCACGGTGGCGCCGTTGGCGTCACGCGCGAGGATGTCCACCGGTCCGATGGTGGTGGGGTACTCGCGGCGCACCAGGGAGAAGCCCTCCCCGAGCAGCGTGATCTGCTCCGCGAGCAGCCGTTGCAGATCGGCTTCCACGCCGTCCTTGATGAGCCCGGGGTCCGCGCCGAGCTCGTGCTCGAGCCGACTGTGCACGGTCATGATGTGGATCACCAGCCGGTCGTCGGACTTGCCGGCCTGGACCTCCCACACCTCCTTGACGCCGTCAGCGAGCAGCTCCTCGGAGGGCTCACGCACGCGCAGGGTGGCGGGCGGGCTCATCCAGTTCAGCGGCTTGTAGGAGCCGCCGTCCGAGTGGATCAGCACCGAGCCGTCCGCCTTGAGCATGATGAGGCGCCGTGCCAGGGGCAGGTGGGCATTGAGCCGCCCCTCGTAGCGGACGGAGCAGTCGGCAATCACTAAACGCACCCGGACAGCCTATCCGCACGGCACGCCGGCGCACCCACCGCGGCGTGCTGCCGGATGGGAGGCACCCCATCACCCGCCACCGCGGTGTGCCCCTGCGTGTCAGGGTGAGTTGAGTCCAGTGGTTCACAGCAAGTCCGCCTGACGCAGGGCGAGATTCAGGATCGATC